>JAUXUR010000054.1 GCA_030680745.1 Alphaproteobacteria bacterium | reverse complement strand
AATTATATTCTTTATTTACTTATGGTATTGATTTTATAAAAAATAATATTTCATTTGAAAAAATAAATCGATGTAATTATGTTAATTTTTTGCTAGCATTTGTTATAGATTTAATTGGTTAAAAGTGTCGTGTACTATGGTAAATACTATGAAAAGCCTCGTCATTGCGAAAATGCCTGAGTGCTTTAGCACAAAGGGGTTTGCGGCAATCCATCTTTAACTTATTTAAAGACTTAAGTATGGATCAACTATGTTGTGAAGTTTTTTAAGGAGGGGCTCATTGCCGCCCCCAAGCTGCGTTGCAGCTTTCCCCGCTAGGATATTTACAGCAAAAAAAATGAATAAATAGTGTTTTTGAATGATTTTTGAGTATTTTTCGTGTAACATAGTGAGTGCGTCACAGGCTGGGAAGCCGATGGACGTGCAAAGAAAATGATAGTTTTTATGTTTGAAGAAGCTAAATTTTAATTTTAGGCGACTTCTTTAGTTGATTCTATTTGATCTGCTTCAAAAGCCAAATCTTTTAATTTTGCATTGGCAATGACCAAAATTTTTCGCATTAAAGCTGTTAGAGCAACCATTTTCTTTTTACCTGCTACAATGAGCCTGTTATAAAAATCGTGAAGTGATGATTTTGAATTTCTTGCGGCCATTGCCGATAAAAACAAAATAGGTTTAATGCCACCTCGGCCATACCCCGTGCGACGATAACCTGAATATTTACCGCTATCATTTGATATGGGCGCAACACCTGCAAGCGCCGCAATCTTTCGTCGATCCAATGTCCCAAGTTCTGGTAATAATACAACAAGTTGAAATGCTGTAACCCCACCAACACCTGGAATTGTTTTCAGCATATCCATTTTTTGTTTGAGAATCGAATCAAGGTCAACTAATTTTTTGATTTTGTCTGTAATCGTGTTGATTTGTTCATTTAATGTTGTGATCATCTGTTCGCAGCTCTCTTTGACAACAGAAGCATTCGGTGCTTTCAGGCGATTCTTTTCTGCAACTATCATTTGCTTAAGATCGCTTCTGCGTTGAACAAATGCAAATAAATCAAGAATACGTGCTGATTGTGGTTCAAACGGTTTCAAAATATTTTGTCGCTCGAAACCGTATCTTGCAAGGGCTTTAGCATCAAGTTTATCTGTTTTTGCAGAACTTCCATAAGATTTAATAAAACTTTTTACTTTACGTGTGTCCGCTCTATGTACGGCAATTTTTTTATTACATAACGTATACAACAATGTTAATTCATAACCACCTGTTGTTTCTAGAATACAAAAAGATTGTGGTAAAATATCCTTATAACATGCCAGGAATTCTTCTATACCCTGACCATCATTATTATATTCTTTAACATCTTTATGCGCGTGTATAGAAACGACAAAAGTAAATTTACCAATGTCAATACCAATAAAATTGTGATAATTTTGCATTGTAACCTCGAGATTTTTATTTGCGATTGTAAACGGGCGTGCAATAGCATCCCATGCAACTATTCAAACGTCTCGAGAGAAGGGCTAGAGTACCTAGATCCAGACGGTTCTTAAAACCGATTGCCGCACGGTCGCTCACGCCCGCGTATTAACCCCTATCATGTAGGGGTTAGTACAACTCTCTATGGGTAATATACAATATTGTAATTACTTACTATAGAGCTTAGCATGTTTGAGACTTACAATTGCCGCGCGACCCTTTTTTAAATTTGGGCCGCTCGCAATGACGAACCCTTTGATTTTCAATTATTTTAATTCCGAAGTCGGGTTAAATTGTATTTTTGTTCTGTAGACTAAATCTTCCCAAAAACAAGCGACGCATTTGTGCCGCCAAATCCAAAAGAATTGGACATAACGTAATTCAATTTGCGTTCTTTGGCTGTATGCGGGATTAAATCCATGTCACAACCATCCGAAGGATTGTCAAGATTCAGGGTTGGCGGCATGATGTTGTGATTCAGTGCCATAATAGAATAAATCGCTTCAACACCACCTGCAGCACCAAGTAAATGGCCAATGGCAGATTTGGTTGAAGACATTGAAACTTTAGAAACGGCATTGCCTAAAAGACGTTTAACAGCTAAATGCTCAATTTCATCACCTAAAGGTGTAGATGTGCCATGCGCATTAATATAGCCAAGGTCATCGGCTGTAATTTCTGCTCGTTTTAAAGCATTACGCATTGCACGAAAAGCGCCATCGCCGGTAGGAGAGGGAGCCGTAATGTGATACGCATCGCCCGAAAGGCCATAGCCTGCGACTTCAGCATAAATTTTGGCGCCACGTTTTTTGGCGTGCTCATATTCTTCAAGAACAAGGACACCTGCGCCGTCACCCATCACAAAGCCATCACGTGCTTTGTCCCAGGGGCGAGAGGCATGTTGGGGATCATTATTATAACCGGTTGATAAAGCGCGCGCAGCACAAAATCCTGCAATACCAACACGACAAACAGCCGCTTCGGTGCCACCTGCGACCATAACATCAGCATCGCCAAACATAATTAAACGTGCAGCATCGCCGATGGCATGGGCACCTGTTGAGCAGGCTGTAACAACCGCATGATTGGGCCCTTTAAAACCGTATTTTATAGAGACGTGGCCGGAGGCCAAATTAATAAGACTTGCGGGAATGAAATAAGGGGGCATTTTGCGCGGCCCTTTTTCATTAAGGATAAGACCGCCTTCGGTGAGAACAGTGAGTCCACCAATACCTGATCCAATCATGACGCCTGTTGCTTCACGATCTTCTTCATTTTCGGGTTTCCATCCTGCATCGTCAACCGCTTGGGTTGCAGCAGCAATCGCATAGGAGATAAAATCGTCCATTTTACGTTGATCTTTAGGAGAGACCCATTCGTCAGGATTAAATTTACCATCAGCGTAATCCCCTTTAGGGACGCATCCGGCAATTTGAGCATTGAGATCATCAGTTTCAAAATGCGTGATTCTTTCGATAGCGCAATCACCTTTAATGAGGCGTGTCCAATTAATATTGGTGCCACATCCTAAAGGGGTGACGAGTCCTAATCCTGTTACAACAACGCGACGCATCATGTCTCTCTTATCCGTTAAACTATCCACCTTATGGGCAAATTCGTCGTCAAGTATCAACTTCCAGTACTCATGTACTTAAGTACATTCCGTGCCGGTTTTCTCCTTTTCTAGACTTTGCCTCATAATCTGGATAGTTTTTCTTGAGGGGTCTGGAGATTTATCTTTTGTTTTTATAATGAGACGCTTTAAAACGTCTCATTGCAAAGTATAAAGTGATGAAATTAGACAGAAGCAGTAGCTTTTTGGCTGTCAAGATGCTCTTTAATATGGTGGATAGCATCGCCAACTGTTACTATTTTTGCTGCATCATCATCAGGGATTTCGATGCTAAAAGCTTCTTCGAATTCCATGATAATATCAACTGTATCAAGACTATCCGCTCCAAGATCATCGATGAAGCGTGCTTCTTTCGTTACTTTTGATGCATCTTTAATGTCTAGTACTTTCATGACAATTTCGTTTACACGCTGCTCGACATTTGTAGTGGTCATCTTTATCCTCTAGAGTTATCTTCAAACTAAGTCAAAGTGATGTTAGCGCCTTTGATTGGAAGAATCAACGATAATTACCAAAAAAGGCAATCTTTATGACCATATTGGTTTTTTATCGTTGTTTTATTTTTATAAAAATATAAGCGTATTATTGTGAAATAAACCAAAATAGGCCAAAGATTGACACGTTTGCATTTTAATTCGGATCTACTTTTACAGATGTGACAAGATGTGACAGAACCTCAAGAATTACCTTTACGATAAGTTCAGGTTGCTGATCAGGAACATCATGTTCACTATTATCAGCTATAATATGTTTGCTCTGAGTAGAATAGTCTAAAAAATTTTTATGCAAATGAAAGCAAATATTTTTGCATTCTGTAAAAATTTTAGCATATGTTATATCTTCATCATTATCATAAACTTTATTTTCATCAAAAATTCGTGACTCTTTGCCTGCTGTTATAACAAAAATTGGCTTATTACCAAGATTTTTATTTAAGCTCTTTAATTCAAAAGAGCTTTGAGAAATTGCCTGATCCTCAAATCCAATAGACATATAGTGTTTATAACTCGCCTGTAATGCTAGAATATAATCCCACTCTTCTTGCGTATATAGTTCTTTTCTAGGATATTCATCATAACTCTTTTTATAATCCAAAAAAGACCAGATAGGAAAATATTTTTGTATAAATTCTCTTACAGAATCATTGAAGTTAGGTTTTGGCCAAGGAAGCGAGTCAATCTTAGATATTTGATCTTCATGCATAGCATCGACAAGAACAATACCTGCAACATTTTGTGGATATAAAGCTGCAAAAGTCCGCACATTCATACCTCCAAAAGAATGACCAACTAACAAATAAGGACCAGGAATATTAGATTTATTTAAAAGTTTATTTAATTCACGTGCGTTTTTTTTAGATGTACGCGGTTTTGGGCCTGAATCGCTTAAACCATGGCCAGCTCTATCATAACTGCAGGTATGTGCAAACTTAGAAAGTTCACGTTGAACAAGCATCCAAGATGCATGTGTTCCATTCATCCCTGCATCTAAAATAACTGTAGGTCCTTTTGTATTAACGGGGCCAGAGCAATAAGCATATAATTTCAACCCATTACCAATATCAACCAATTTTCCTGTGCCATTTTTTGTTATACTGGTTGGAGCCAAAGGTATTGAGTTATTTGTTGTAATATTAAAACACCAGATAGAGAAACCAACAACAGCTAGCAATAGAACAACTATTATAGTAATTTTTGTATAAAATTTCATAACATCAAACTCATATGTATTATCTTAAAAAAGTAAGTCCCTTGTTTGATTAGGGAGAATATAAAGGCTCGGCCTTCATATTCAGTGATCGTGTAAGATCCAATTCGGCTTGACGGTCAGAAAAGATCTTACACATAAATAATATATCATTATACGAAGGTCTTAGTCATTGTATCTGGGCCATATCTGGCTCAAGCCCTTTGGACGCTCTCTGCCCAGGGAAACAAAAGGCGGAAGAGATACTTTAAAATAATTGAGTATTAAACCATCCCACCATTAACATGCAAAACTTGTCCCGTCACATAAGAAGCTTCTTTACTCGCTAGATATAACACGGCATAGGCGATATCTTCAGGTGTGCCCATTGTCCCTTGTGGGATTTGGCCAAGGATTTTCTCTTTTTGCTCATCTGTTAAACCTGTTGTCATATCTGTTTCGATAAAACCAGGCGCGATACAATTGACTGTGATTGATCTGCTTGCAACTTCTAATGCTAGGGATTTCGAAAAACCGATAAGTCCTGCTTTGGAGGCCACATAATTGGCTTGCCCTGCATTGCCTGTGACACCTACAACAGAGGAAATATTGATAATGCGGCCCCATTTTTTACGCATCATACCGCGTAAAAGAGCGCGCGTTAATTTAAAAACAGAAGTTAGATTGGTATTAATAACGCGGTCCCATTCGTCATCTCTCATACGCATGAGTAAATTATCAGCGGTGATGCCAGCATTATTAACCAGAATATCAACTTGTCCCAAAAGCTTTTCAGCTTCTTGGGCTAAATGATCTATATCTTGCGGATTGCTTAAATCACAAACGATGGCGTGTGCTTTTGTGGGTAATTGAAGCACTAAAGCATCGAGTGCCTCTTTATTGCGCGCAGCAATAACAAGTTCAACGCCTTGGGCTGATAATTTTTCGGCGATGGCTTTACCAATACCACGTGTGGCGCCAGTGACGACTGCTTTAAGACCAGTAAGAGTGCACATCAATTTATCTCCGTTAAATAGTTTTCAATAAAAAATTCGATATCTTTTGGTTCTTCAAGTGACCAAAGGCGCATATCAGGATGAATTGTTTTGATGAGCCCTGATAAAACTTTACCAGAACCCATTTCGATTGTTTCAGTGACGCCAAGACTTGCAAGTTTTTGAACACATTCGCGCCATCTGACTGTTTGTGTTACTTGTTTCACAAGAAGATCACAGATTTCAGTAGGATTGCTGACTTTGTCAGCTGTTACATTTGAAATGAGTGGTAAAAGAGGTTTTTTGCATTCTATCGTTTCAAGAACTTTTTCCATCTCTTTAGCGGCAGGTGCCATAAGGGAACAATGGAAAGGAGCACTGACTGGTAACATGATTGCGCGTCTAATACCATATTCAGGTGCGAAGGTAATGGCAGCATCAATGGCTTCTTCGTTGCCACTAATCACAATTTGGTTTGGCGCATTATCATTTGAAATTTCACAAATTCCATATTTTTGTGCTTTTGCACATAATTTTTGGATCGTTTCTATATCGAGTGCAACGCCTAAAAGGGCAGCCATAGCGCCCACGCCAGGTTTAACTGCTTGTTGCATGGCGATCCCTCGTTTTTTGAGGATGCGCGCAGCGTCTTGGAGCGTAAACATTTCAAAAACGGTGAGACTTGAATATTCGCCCAAAGAATGACCTGCGCCAAATTGGCCGAAATAGGTGAGGGGTTTGCCGCTTTGTTTTTCAAGGACGCGTGCAAGCGCAACACCTAATGCCATTAAAGCAGGTTGCGCATTTTCTGTAAGTGTTAATTCTTCAATGGGGCCTTCAGACATTAATTTGAAAAGATGTTGATTGAGCGTATTATCAACTTCTTGAAAAACTTCTTTTGCTTCAAGAAAATTGAGTGCTAAATCAAGACCCATTCCAACAGTAACTGATTTGCCTTGGCCGGGGAAAACAAAAGCCCGCATGTAAAACCTACCTATTGTCTATAAACTAGAAAATTACAAATTTTCCATAACCTCTTTCAAAAGCGGTATTGTAATCTTACGTTGGCATTCTAAACTTAACGCGTCAATCTGCGCAACTAAATCTGGGATCATTTTAAAACTACGTTCAATACGTTTCATCAAAAAATCAAGCAAAGTAGCATCCAATGAAATTTGTCGGTCTGATAATTGTTTGACGATTAAAAACTTAAGCATTTCGTCATCAGGGGGTAAAATGCTTAAAAGAGGTGATGCTTTCAGGCGTGATTCTAAATCTTTCAGTTGCAATTTTGTAGCGGATAAAGGAGTTTCTAACACAAGAAGGATGCTTGCATTTAATTCTTTGGCGACATTGTAAAAATGAAAAATTTTTTCTTCTAATGCAGGATCAGTGGTAAAAACAATTGGATCGGCTATAAAAAACGACGATGGTGATAAAATGTCGTAAGGCGATTGTTCCGTTTTAAAATCAATAAGTAATGCGTTATTTTTATTTTGCCAAAGACGCGCTAAATGTGACTTACCTGAGCCTTGTGCGCCTTGCAAAAGGTAAAAGGGTGCATAAGGAATTTGCGCGTTGAGTAAAAAATCATGTGCATTTTGGTTGCATGTTGTTACAACAAAATCATTTTCATCATAAAGTGGATGTTGATGAAATGTAAAAACGCTTTGTTTAAAATCATTCATGTCTATGCAATAGGGCTTTCAATCTTTTTTTTCTGTGTTTTGTTTCCGTAATAATCGCTTTTTAAATATTTTGAAATTAAGAATCGAATTAAAACACCCGCAAGAGCTGCAAAAGGAATAGCGAGTAATGCGCCTACAAAGCCAAAAATACTAGCGGCTGCAAGTAATGCAAAAATAATCCAAACAGGGTGCAAACCAACGCGGTTGCCAACAAGAACAGGACTTAGGAAATGACCTTCAATGACTTGACCTGAAAAGAAAACAACGCCAACAAGCGCTATAGAGCTCCATTCTTCAAATTGAACAAGAGCAAGTCCCATACTGAAAACAAATCCAAAGATTGATCCGACATAAGGTATAAAAGAGAGAACACCGCTTAAAATGCCAATGACAAGTCCAAAATTAAGACCAACAATGGTTAAACCTAAACCATAATAAAGCGCTAAAATAAGACAAACGATTAATTGACCGCGAATGAAACCGGCAAGCGTCGAATCCATATCTTTAAAAAGATCATGTAATGTTTTTTCGTGATGTCTTGGGAACCAGCCGCGAATTTTTTGAACAATAAGCGGCCAGTCACGTAATAGATAAAAAGCCACAACAGGTGTAACAAAGAACAAAGCAAATAAATTGGCAAGGGCTGCACCGCTTGAGACAATATCACCTAAAAATTTGCCGATCCAGGAAATTGCTTCGCCAATATGGTCGTTCGCCATTGTTTTGAGCGGCATAATATTTTGAAGGGCTAAATAATTTTCAATTTTTGCAATGTAAGGTTCTATATATTGTTTTACCCGCATTAAAAACGTTGGAAACCATGAAACAAATTCAATGAATTGTGCCTGGACGAGTGGAAATAATAATAAAACCAAGAAAACAATAAAAATGGTGAAAAGCAAAAGTGCAATCGTTGTACCTGCCCATCTTGGAAGGCCCCATTTACTCATTTTTGTTGTAAAGGGATCAAGTAAATAAGCGAGTCCAATGCCGACGACAAATGGCAGCAAAACATGTTGAAAAATATAAACAAAAAATAGGAATGCAATCAGTAACATAAACCAAAAATAATTGCTTTTCTGAACTTGCATTATAACCTCTTAACTGAATTCTGGATGTGTCGAAGGTGCAAAATTTTTCTTCCACCCTAATTCGAATTTACCGTCTTTTGAGTCTAATACAAGATTTAAATGCGTGAGCTCTTCTTTAAGCTTTTCGTCATGCTCTTGAAAGTGGAGTTTAAGATAGGCTTCTTCTGTGCTCATCGATAAAAGAACAATTTTTTTAATGAAGGGTATTTTTTTTAGCTCTTTTTCAATCAAATCATAATCTGCAGGTCCATAAAGAGCTATGCGAATTTCTATTTCTTTTTCCTCTATAGGGGCAGGGGGTGCAACGGGTTTCCAATCATCGTCAATTTTTTGAAGCATTTGTTTGAGACCCGTTTGATAGAGCATTGTACGCGGTTGATCATTAATCAGGATATTAAGATTTTTGAATGCATGTGTACCATAATAATGAGTTGAAAGAGATAATGTTGGTTTGTCTTTATCGGAATCATCTAAAGAAGCTAAGGTGACAACACATTCATCGCAATTATATTTTTGCGCTAGTTTTTGAAGATTATCTTTATGACCTTCAATTGCATCTTGGGCAGAAACAATATTTATATCTTCGAAATCACCATAAGGCACAATAAAAGGAAATTTCATTTTATCTTTATGTGGATAATTAGCCCAAATTTGACGCCAAGCATTTGTTTCTTCCCATAATTTAACATCACCATTCGTAGTTTTTAAAACAGGAAGTATAAGAATTTTCTGATGCATGTTTTCTTGAATGGTGATCGATGCTTTTGAGAGAAAGTTTTTCACAATTTCAGGTGAAAAGTAATAATTCAAACTTGCTTTGTATAATGCTTTTGTCGTTTGTTCTTTTTCAACATCTACTTTTGAAATAAAAGTACCAATTTCTTGTTCACTGATTGAAGGTATTGTTTTAGAATCTGCTAGTTTGTGGCATAATTTTTGGAAAGCCACAGATTGACCTTTTTTAACGGCTTGTGCAAAACGATTTTTTTGCAAGGCATTGGTAGGAATAGAAATTTCGACCTCTGGCACCATAAAGAGAGATTCTTGATTTTGAGCCAAAAGTGTTAATGGAAACAAAATAATATTAAATAAAAAAACAATGTTAAAACGCATAATATAACTATCCATTATAAAACCCCGATGTTTTCTGAACAATTTCAAAAAAGCGTCGGGGTCAGTATATCAAAGTACAAGGTTTGTTGCGACTATTTTTAACCGACTATTTCAAGGCCAGAGAAAAAATAAGCAATTTCTTGTGCTGCATTTTCTAATGAATCAGAACCATGAACGGAATTGGCTTCAATGGATTCTGCGAAATCAGCACGAATTGTGCCTGCGTCAGCATTCGCTGGATTTGTAGCACCCATAATATCGCGGTTTTTAAGAACAGCATTTTCGCCTTCTAAAACCATTGCAACAACAGTGCCAGAAATCATAAATTGGCACAAATCGTTGTAAAATGCGCGCTCACGGTGGACATAATAAAATTCTTGTACTTGTTGTAAGGTTAATTGCATTTTTTTTTGTGCAATAACGCGAAGATTTTTTTCTTCAAAACGTGCAACGATTTTACCGATAAGGTTACGACGTGTTGCGTCTGGCTTAATAATTGAAAGTGTGCGTTCGATAGTCATGTTAGGCTCCTAAAAAAATTAAGAGGATTGCTTAATCCAGCTTTTATCCTCGGTTTGTCGAAAGTAAATCAAGTTCAAGTCGTTTTTTTTGTAGTCACGCCATTTTTGACGAGCGCGTGCTACTTCTTCTTCATTCCCTCCATTAAAAACCTCAATCACACGTGTGTAATGATCGGGGTCTTTGGATTCTGCACCATCCACCAGCACTAAAAAACGTGCTTTATTGGGTACGTATTCTATATTCGTTAGAAATACGGGTTGGTGTTCCGTAAAGCCATCTTTTTCAGTTCCATGTGGCAAAAAACTATTGGGTTTAAAGCGCCATAAGAATTGATCAAGATGCTCTATTCTTTCGCGAAAGGGCGTCATCACAACGGCCCTTTCTTGTAAACTTAAAATTTTATCAAGTATGGTGACTAAAGCTTCATCAACGGAAGTTGTCAGGCAATGATAAAATGCTACTTCAGCCATACTTTAGTATATATCCTGTGTATAAGTTTTAACTATCCAGATTATGAGGCAAAGTCTAGAAAGGTCGAGAACCATAGCTGCATGTACTTAAGGTACATGAGCACCGGAAGCGCAGGCCTGACGACGAATTTGCCCATAGGATGGATAGTTTTATTGTTCATAAGTTTCGGATACAAATTTATCGAGTAGTCGTACACCAAAAGCGGTCGCCCCTTTAGCCGATAAAGGCATGTCCTTTTTGGTCCAAGCAACGCCTGCAATATCAAGATGCGCCCAAGGAATGTCTTTGTTAACAAAACGGTTCAAGAATTGTGCGCCAATGATAGAACCTGCAGCGCGGTCATTGCTGATATTTTGCATATCGGCAATTGGGGAGTCGATGGCTTTGTCATAGGCTTTTTCCATGGGCATGCGCCATAATTTTTCTTCTGTCTTTTTACCAGCAGCGATCAATTGATCGGCGAGTTCATCATTATTGGCAAAAATACCAGCATATTCATGGCCTAATGCAATAATCATGGCGCCCGTTAAGGTTGCAAGATCGATCATGCATTTTGGTTTGTATTGCGTTTGGCAATAAGTTAAAACGTCGCATAAAACTAATCGGCCCTCAGCATCTGTGTTTAATACTTCAATTGTTTGACCTGACATCGATTTTACTACATCGCCGGGGCGTTGTGCTTTGCTCGATGGCATATTTTCGACGAGACCAATAAGACCGATCGCATTGACTTTTGCTTTGCGTTTTGCAAGGGCAATCATGGTGCCAACAACAGTTGCAGAGCCTGCCATATCCCATTTCATTTCGTCCATGCCGGCGCCTGGTTTTAGCGAAATGCCGCCTGTATCAAAAGTGACGCCTTTGCCGATAAACGCAATTGGATCATCTTTAGGATTGCTCGATCCGTTCCATTCTAAAACAACAAGTTGCGTTTCGATAGCACTTCCAAGGCCAACGCCAACGAGTGCATGCATGCCAAGGGCAGTCATTTCTTTGACGCCTAAAGCTTTCACTTTAAGACCTAAGGTGCTTAATTCTTTAACGCGTGCAGCATAGCTTTCAGGATGTAAGATATTGGCAGGTTCTGCGACCAAATCTTTGGTGAAGGCAACAGCTTCCACAATGCCTTTTGATTGTGTGTAAAGATTTTGTGCGGCGTCTGGTTCTTTTGTTAAAATGTTGACTTGCTTCAATGATGGTTTTTTATTTTCTTTAATTGTTGTTCTGTATTTATCAAAGCGATAGCTGCGATATTGGATACCACGTGCAAGGCAGGTTGCAAAAGTTTCATCTTTGAAATGTGGACAATCAATAGATCCAATGGCCGTTGTTGCATTTTCATCGCCTTTCATAGCGAGCGCTGCATAAATTGAACCGCCTAAATTTTCAACTTGTGTTTCACACATATCTTTGGGATTGCCCATGCCTACAAGAAGGATCCGCGATAATGCTGTATTTGTAGGTGTTATAAGTTCAAGTGTTTCACCATTATTGCCTTCAAAACGATTGCAATTAATGGCTTTTGTAATCAGACCATTAAGATCTTTATCCACTTGCTCGGTTAGGGGCAAAAATTTTTTATTTTCTAATACGCCTAGAACAAGCGTTCCATTTTCAGGCATTTTAAAGGGCGAAAAACTAATTTTCATGATCGTTCCTTTTGTGTCTTTGTCGTTTAAATACAGTTTTCAATTCTAGGCAGAATTGTCAAGAGGTCTATTATACCAAACTAAAATGCAAGCATCAGCTTTTATGCCATTTTTTTCAAGATAATAATTTGGTCGTGTGTTGATTTGAACAAAATTTGTCTTTTTATAAAGGTTGATAGCCTTTTGATTGTGTGTAGAAACTTCTAAAAAAATGCTGTGTATTTTATTTTTTTGAGCATGTTCAAAAAGTTTATGAAGAAGGTCAAATCCAATTCCTTTTTGCTGAAAAGTTGTATCAACAACAAGTTCTATAATTTCAATTTCAGGCAAGATTTCTTGGACGATAAGATAAGCATGTGGGTCATCTTTATCATCAAGATATAATTTTGTTGTCGTTAATGCAAGATAATCGATCCATTGTTGTTCAGACCAAGGCTTAAGGTCTGATGTTTGTTGGATCTGCATTAATGTCGTAATTAATGTGTTGCTCATGATTTAAGATACACTGGATCTTTAAGATAAAAAGGCGTGATATTTGAATTCATCTCAACGCCTTGGCTTGTTTTTTCAAACACATAAGAAGCTATTTTTGAAAGATCGATTTCAATTTTTGTGATTTTGGGATGATCTGCATTGCCAATGATAAACGTGTTTGGTTCAACAAATGTTTCAAGATCTTTTGCGAGCATTGAAAAAGGAGGTTGAATAAAGGTACCTTGTTTATTGAGAAGGCCTGCGTAAAAATCATCTTTCATTGTATCGAGTAAGATTAAAAATTGATCGTGTTCGCAGTCTGGTAGGGATGAAAAGTAGGCTTCAAAGCTAGTTAGCCCTATTGTTGGAATGTTCTTAGCAAGACTAAGTCCTTTGGCAATAGATAATCCAGCGCGTAAACTTGTGAATGACCCAGGGCCTGTGATGGCAATGATAAGATTGATATCATCTAAGGTGACATCTGATTCAAGTAAACATTCATCGAGTCTTGCAAAGAAAGAACTTGTTGCATCATAAGGATTTGTACCACTTGCATGACTTAACAGTTTTTTTTTGGTTGCATTCCAGATACCGATCCGTAATATAGGCGTCGAGGTATCAAGTATTAAGTAATATATAGGTTTATCGATGAGTCTTGTGTCCATTCATTCGCCCAAAATGGTTATTGATCTTGCTTATGCCACAGATCAAAATTTTATAGGTAAAAAAGTATACCACAATGCGCATGCCTTTTTACACAAAGAAGCGGCAGAAAAATTAGAAATCGCACAAAATCTTGCCGAAAATCTTGGATATACGATAAAAGTGTTGGATGCCTTTAGACCGACTGAAGCGCAATGGGTATTATGGGAAGCCTGTCCTAATCCTGTTTTTGTGGCGGATCCAAACAAGGGATCGTCGCATAGCAGGGGGATTGCTATTGATTTAACATTAGTCAATCACAATGGGATGGCGCTTGATATGGGGACGCCTTTCGATGATTTTACACAACAATCTTTTCATCGTGATGTGATCATCTCAAAAGAGGCTCAATTAAATCGCTTCACCTTATTAGGTATTATGAGTGCTGCAGGTTGGGATTTTTATGAAAAAGAATGGTGGCATTATCAATTGTTTAATTCGAAAAATTATCCGTTGATAAGTGATAAAGATGCGCCTATGTCATTGATGAATGCTGCGTTCTAAAAGATTTTATAGACTTCTTTCGAAACGCGCTAATGTGAGGCAAGTGATAGGAAATTCGGCACGGGTTCCCTTCGTGTATTCTTTATACATGAGGATCTGAGTACCGAAGCGACGTATCAATTGACCTCAGTAGTAGAGTTTCTAAAGAAGTCTATTCAAAAGGATTGAGGGTTTCTAAGCCTGGCACATTGAAATCTTTTATATTTCTTGTTACCATTTTTAAGTTGTGTGTCAAAGCTGTTGCTGCAAGAAGGCTATCTATTGCCATAAGTGACTGGGTTTTCGTTGAAGTTATGTAACCCCAACGTTCTGCAATTTCTTGTGTAATAGGAAGAATATTTTCGCCGAACCATTTGGGTAGATCTTCTTCTAACCAAAAAATAAGTTTGTTCTTGCGACTATTATTTTCATTTAGCTTTTCAATGCCTCTTCGAATTTCTCCAAGTGTTAATACGCTTATGCATAAAGATGCTGAAGGTATTTTCTTAATCCATGTCTGTACATTTATATTCGGTTGAGCACGAATTGTTTCTGAAATAATATTTGTGTCGAGTAAATATTTCATAGATCAATTTCGCGGTTTTTAGATTGATCGTGCTCAAAAACAATATCTAAATCATAAAGAGGAGATTGTTTCATAAAATCAAGCAAATTCGGTTTTTCGCCTATGAGACGTTCATAATCTTTTTTTGAAATAAGAACGGCTTCCTCTTTCCCTCTCACTGTAAGCATTTGTGGTCCATGTTGGGTGCATAAACGGACAACTTCACTTAAATGAGATTTTGCATCTTGTAATTGCCAAATGCGCATTTTTGCCTCTTCTAACTAGTCTGACTAGTTTAGTATATAAAATTTATTGTCATTAAGTCAATCTATATTATTTTGTCAACTGCATTTGATAGAGGTTTATTACGCAAATGCGCATTCTCATAAGATTATGGAAAACAGCTATAGTCGATAGATTTGAGAAGCAGACAAGGAGCAACGAATGAAGTGTATCCTTGTATGAGGCGTGACGATGTATCCTTTCAATGCCTATCGACTATAAAACTAAATAATTTTGCAAATCTCCTCAAATGGAAAGCGCCAATCGCGAGGTTTTAGATCACCTATTTCTCCATACCCTAAATTACACAAAAAATTAGATTTATAGTTTGTGCCTTTAAAGAAAGCCTCATCAAGTGTGGCGGGTTCAAAACCTGACATGGGACCACAATCAAGACCAAATCCACGTGCGCTCATCATAAAATAGGCAGCTTGAAGCGTTGAATTTCTGAAAGCTGTGTCTTTGATGAGTTGATCATTGCCTTCAAACCAAGCGCGTGCATTGGTGTGTGGGTAAAGCTTGTCCATATGCACATAAAATTTGAGATCATAAGCAAAAATGGCCGTCACAGGCGCTTTCATTGTTTGATCGACATTGCCTGGGGCTAAACAGGGTTTCAGTTTTTCTTTTGCTTCTTTTGAATGTACAAAAACAACGCGTAAGGGGGAACAATTGGCACTTGTTGGACCAAATTTTGAATGATCGTAGATTTTTTGGAGGAGGCTTAAATCGACAGATTGGTTTTTCCAAGCGCGTGGTGTCCTTTTTGTATCAAAAAGAAGTGCTAGCATTTCAGGTGTAAGGTTTTTCATTGTTTTTGATCCCTTAAGTAATTGTCAACATATTTGACTAAATAAGCATGACGATATAATATTCGTGCTGTTTCAGCAACATAACATGAAAGAATAGCTTTGTGAAGTATTGCGGGCAGAAAAGAAATAGTGCAAGTTTAAAGAAAAAGAGTGGGTGGATTTCTCTAAAACAGCTGTAAGCTTTAAAGAGTATTCTAGTAATTTTTCTAGAAATTCCATTCAACCGACAAGGTTAAGAACGGCCGATAAGGTTAAAGAAACGCAAGAATGAATTTCGGAAGTCACTTAAGGAGAAAGTGAAATGTATTGGAAAAGTAGTGTTACAACACTGGCTTTAGTTACTTTGCTCGCAGCTTGCAGCAATCCCAGCAAGACGCCTGATGTTAGTAAAGATATAAAAAATTTAGCATCAATTCCTACTGGGTCTGAAAGTACTGAAAAAGACAGAAAATTACGTGAAGGCATAGGGTATCTTCAAAAAAATGATTTTGAGAGAGCAACAATTGCTTTCCATACAGCATTAAATGGAAGTCCAAATGATTCTCATCTGCATTTCATGGCAGGTCTTACATCCCACTTAGAATCAAAATCAGGTAAGCAAGATTCAGGTTCAATGGCTGAAACGGCGTATAAAGCAGCAATTTCGAATGATCCAGCTAATAAATTAGCATCTATTCAATTGGCACGTCTTTATACAGAAACAAAACGCTATTCAGAAGCACAAGATCGTTATGCGGAAGCTTTATTGTTGGCACCAGGCGATGCTGAATTGCTTTCCGGTTTAGCAGCAGTTTCTTATATGGCACAAGACATTGACACTGCTTACAAAACTTCTTTAAAAGCAGTCAAATTGCGTCCGACGCATCAAGAAACGCTCAAAACAGCAGCTTTAGTGCATGCTGCAATAGGTAAAGATGAAGAAGCACAAAAATATTTTGGTCAATACAAACTTGTTGCTGATCAACGTGCTGCAAATTATGTTGAATCACGCCTTGGTGATTGGAAAAGAATCCATACAGGTACTCGTTTCGAACAATTAGCTTCTTTAAAAGATGGTCCAACACATAATGTAGCACCAGCTGCTCCAAACAATATGGCGCTTGTTGATGTCATCATTTTAAGAACTGAAGAATCAGGCACGACAGAATCAGGTAAAAATGTTTTCAAACAACTTTTTGCTCAAGTCGGTACTGACAGTAATCCAATAAATTGGGGATCTCGAGAAACTAAAACCCGTACTTTGGCTGATTCTGTTGGTGCAGTACTTGGTACAACCAGTCATTTGGAAAATTATACAATTACGAAAAGCTTTGGTTTGTCAGCCTTTCAGTATGCGTTGCAAATTGCAAATACAATCAATAAAAGTTCTGAAGTTATTGCAAGACCAACACTTGTGGCGCTTGATGGCAAAATGTCATCCTTCTTCTCAGGTAATCAATTGGTTGTTGGTTTAACAGGAACCCTTGGTGGTGGTGCACTTGATCGTGAAAAAGTGGGTGTCCATTTAGAATTTATTCCAAAATTCTTAAAAGATGGTCGTGTTGAATTTGCAATTTCCGTTGGACGTAGTTTCCCAGAAGCTAATCTTGGCGATGGTATGTTCCAATTAACTGATTCAAGCGGTAATAAAAGTGATTCAAGTAGTCCATTTGCTGCAACATTCCAAATGGCAATGGGTGAGCTTTCAGCCAATGTCGTGATGGAATTCGGTCAAACATTGATCCTTGCAGGTCTTTCAGAACGTGAATTAGTTCGCTCGAAAGAAGGTTTCCCTGTATTGAAAGATATTCCAATTCTTCAATATTTCTTCGCTGAAAACAAAGAAATTGATTATCATAAACACCTTGTTGTGATGATGACACCACGTAAGCCTGGCTTCCGTTCATCTGCTGAAGATCCAAGCGATGCAGCTGATAAGCCAAGAAGACATCTTGATCGTTTCTTGCTTGCTTATGTAGGCGACGTTCAAATGGAACCAAATATGAAGCATGTTTTTGCTGGACTTGAGCAAAATTCATTCTTCAAAGAGTTTAGAGCTGGTGACGTAACCGAAGATCGTTGGTTCCATACGAAGGAACGTAACTATCTAATCGATCAAACACTTAATATGCTCTATTTTTAGTACAACAATAAACCATAGAAACTTAGTCTTTATTGACTTGGTTTTAAGACTGGCGGCACCTCTTCGGAGGTGCCTTTTTTTTTATTGAGATTTTGTTTTTTATAAATTTAAGTGAATTGTTTCAAAATTGCGATAAAAAGATGAATGGTGAATATGTGAACGTATTTTTTATATAGAGGAATGAGTCGAAAATATTACAAATACGAATCAAAAATTAAAACATAACAATAGTAAAATGATCTGAAAACGCTACAACTAGAAGGTCATCTAATCCCGCCTGCTACGCCCCGCGGCCATATCATTACCCATAGGTATATACGCAACCTCGGAAATTTAAAAACAGCTGAATTAACGCTCAACCAATTGAATTAAAAGGAAAAAAAATGGCCTCGTCGTTGCGAACCCCCGCAGGGGGTGTGGCAATCTAGTTCTAAAATCAACATTTATAGCTTTTGTAGGGTAATTTTTTGGATTGCCGCGGGGCTTTGCCGCTTAGAATGACGGAAACCCTAGGGTTCTTTTACGCGTACAATATGAATAACCTCTATTAAAAAGAAAGTGTTATCTCAAAAATTACATTAAATATCAATAGGTTTCAACGCTTATGGCTAATGATATGCCTGCGTGGTCCAAAAACCTGAAGAAAGTCTCAATAATCTATTTAGTCACTGGCACATGGTCAATCAAAAGAAATGAGCCGTATGAAGTGAGCGTTTCGCGTACAGTTTTGTGGGTACCTAGGTCTGAAATACCTGGGTGACTCGACTAATATATATAAGACTTGTTGAGTGTTATTAATTATATTGAGCGCCACCTCTTTTATTAGGGCCTTGGTTGATATATTTTTTAGCATCTGCTGGACTTGGTGTGTTTTTCTTTCTCATTTCTTCCAATTTTTTGGCTCGATCCATTGCATCTTTATCTGAAAAATTACCATATTCTTGCATTCTTTTTGCTGTAGATTTTGCATCTGCAAATGTTTTTGGCACATTCAAGCCAATAAACAATAATCCGAAAAATAATCCAAAAACTGTATATTTCATTTTATTCTCCATATTGTTTCCTAATATTATGATATCAATATAGTATTAATAATTGGTTAATTTTATTTATAAAATTAGGTGTAAAAAAATTAGTTGAAAATACTTTATCCTAATAAGATTAAGTCAAAGATTCATCGATGCGAAAACTAGTTTAAATTTAAGTAGGAGCTTTACTTTACTCCGATCTTAAAATCAACAATTCTGAATATAAAGTAAAATATTAATCATCGCTATCAAGGGCTCTGACTTCAACGACTTCAGGTACGTAATGTTTTAACATATTCTCGATCCCCATTTTAAGGGTGGCTGTTGAGCTGGGGCAACCTGAGCAAGCACCATGTAATGAAAGATAAACGACACCTTCTTGATAGCCTTTAAAAATGATATCACCACCATCTTGAGCAACAGCAGGCCTGATGCGTGTGTCGAGTAATTCTTTGATTTCTTTGACAAGTTGAGCATCTTCTTCACGAAAAAATTCATCAATGACTTCGTTTTCACTACTTGAAGCATCCGCTAATATTGGTTTTCCTTCAAGATAATGTGCTAATATAACTTCAATGATATAGGGCTTTAAAAGATCCCAGGATGTTTTTTCTTGTTTTGAAACGGTGATGAAATCACTTCCAAGAAAAATTGATTCAACACCATCAATTCCAAAAAGACGAAGTGCAATAGGTGAATTGACAGCTTCTTCTTTTGAAATAAAATGAAGAGATCTACTCCCAAGCACTTCTTTGCCTGGTATAAATTTAATACTGTTGGGATTGGGGGTAAGCTCTGTTTGAATGTACATGATCATTGTCTCACATTATTAACGAAAATATGTCCACATTACATTTAGTTGGTTTCTATGTATTAACAAGTGGGAAAATGCAGAATTTATTTTAACGCATCTGGAAAGTGCATTTTTTACCATGAAAATTGAAAATGCCATATTGAAATTTCATGGTAGATTTAAATACGAACTTAAGCTTTCAACCTGAACATCTTTCGTTAAAGCATAATTACGATCGCCTGGATAAATTACTTTTAGACTGTCGAGTTCTAAATCTTCTAAAGCAAAACGCATTGAAGGTGTTAATTTAGGGGCATCACTTAACTTAAATTCAAAGCCGTGCTTTTTGCCATCTTTAACAATGAGCAAATCTAATTCAGCTTTATTGTGACTTGCCCAAAAATAACAATCTTCGGCATCTACTTTATGATATTTAATAATTTCCTCTATACAGAATCCTTCAAAAGAAGCACCAGCTCTTGGATGCTCAATTAAATGATGAAATTCTTTAACGCCCAAAACATAATGAAGAAGACCACTATCGCGATAATAAACTTTAGGGCTTTTTACTTGTCGTTTCAAAGTATTTGCAAACCAAGGCTTTAAAATCCTTAGCATAAAAGTATCTTTTAAATAAGATAAATAGCGCACAATAGTAGGTTGGCTTACACCTAAAGATTGAGCAAGAGTCGATGCGTTTAGTATTTGTCCATGGTAATGCGCCAACATAAACCAAAATCTGCGCAAAAGATCGGGTTGAAAATTTAGACCAAATGTACCTAAATCTTGTTCGATATAAGTACGCATGTAATTTTGACGCCATTCCATACTAGAATTTGTTGAAAGTAAATAACTTCTTGGAAACCCGCCTTTGATTAATAGCATCCGCCACTCATTAACTTCTTTCGCAGAAAAAGGTGTTATTTCAATAAAGGAAATACGCCCAGCTAAACTCTCTGAGGATTGATGAATAAGGGAAGCACTTGCACTGCCCAATATTAAAAATTGTTGATCTAAATGCTGATCATGAAGATAACGAAGATAGGAGAATAAATCAGGTCTTCTTTGAATTTCATCAATAACAATAAGCCCTTTAAGAGAGCTTAATGCTAAATCAGGGTTATTTAAACTTTCAATATCTTGCGGTCTTTCAAGATCAAAATAACCAGGATCTTTTAAAGTTTTATCATTCATTTTCCATAAAAGACGCGCCAAGGTTGTTTTGCCACATTGACGTGGGCCAAGCAAACATACAATCCGATTTACTTGAAAGGATTGTTGAATACGTTCAATTAATGACAATCGAGAAATTTGATCCATTTTTGGTAGTAAGCCTAGCTTGTATAAACATCACATAGGTTACTTTACCATGAAAATTGAAAATACCATATTGAAATTTCATGGTAGATTTATAAAAAATTATAATTTATAAATTGGTAATTGCCCAGTTGTTTAAGAAATACTTAATTACCAGCGAATCCTAAGCCTTTAGTAAGGCCTAGGATTTAATGATGAATAAATATGGCTATCTTATGAAGCAGGATGACGTATGAAGTCTAATGCCCCATAAATTATTTCAAGGTTTTTTATATTACGAATTGATTTTATTCTGTCCATTAAAGTATTATCATAAATTTTAATGTAATAATTCTTAAATAATAATGGATTATTATATATATCCAATAATTCTTCAATTTCATGTTTGTTGTCAATAATTAGCTGCCAAAGCTGATCTTTTATTTTCCAAAGATTTTCTTTATATGATGAAGTTGAAAATATTTCACCGTGTTTATCGACAACAATTGAGCAGTCACACCCAGAATAATCGCCGTAATAGCTGCCCTCTTGAGATTCAGGTTCAAACAGCGTTGTTTTGATTTTTTCGATAGGGATGCCGAGTTGTTCAAAGAAAATTTTAAGAAATTCTAATTCCTCTTCTTGAGATCTTCCTTGGAAATGATCTTTATATTTATCATCATAGTACACGACACTTTTTTAATTTGATCTAAGGTATTGATTTTTTATAAGAAAACATAGTACAGACAAGATACAAAAAAAGGAGCTGTACAATGATAAAAATGAATACCTTAGATCAAGCAATAAATAATCACTTCG
>JAUXUR010000053.1 GCA_030680745.1 Alphaproteobacteria bacterium | reverse complement strand
CCCATAATTCATCCTCCAAACGTTCACGCTCATGTCTATTGTATTGATAAGGATCAAAGTCTTCATCCGCTAAAACCGCATTTACCTCTTCTACAGTTAAGCCTTTAGTTCTCATCGTTTCGATCGCTTGACGCATTTCTTCCGCTTCTTCTGCAGCACATTTCGCTTCCCACTCTGCTCTCTCTGCTTCTCGCTTTTCCTCTTCTGCTCTAAAAAATCCTTCAGCATCAAAATTTGAAGCTTTTACAAAATCAATAGCTTGATTGTAGGAATGATCTTGATGCATCAAGTGATTTAGTACTTTTAATTTTTCGCGTCCTAAATCTGAAAGATCAGAAGGATTAAACTCTGAATCATTCAAAATCACATCGATCCTGCAATCGTCAAAGTCATACTCTGATAACATCTGCCTTAACGCCTCTATTCTTTGGCACGCCGCTATTTCTTCATTACGTTGCTTCAAGAGCGCATCAACATCAAGATCTGGTTTTGTATCAACATATTGTAAAGCATCAAGCCAAAGCATACCAGTAGCCATCAACGCATCAACTTTCTGGGTCCTTACTTGCTTAGCAGCACTTTCTGCTGCAAGTTCTGCTTCCCATCTAGCTTTTGCCGCATCACCTTTAGCTTTCCATCTAGCTGCCTCTTCAGCACGTCGTGCCTCTTCTTCAGCACGTTGTGCCTCCTCTGCAGCACGTTCTACTTCCCATCTTGCTTCCTCTGCTGCATGCTCCTCTTTCTGTCTTGCTTCTTCTGCAGCCCATTCCGCTTCCTCTGCAGCAGATTCCTCTGCCAGTCTCGCACTCTCTGCAGCCCATTCCTCTGCCAATCTCGCATTTTCTGCAGCCCATTCCTCTGCCAATCTCACAGATTCAGCTCGTATAGCTTCAAGTTCCTCTGCCTGTCTTACTCTTTCAGCTTCACATTTCTTGTTAAAGTCAACAACATCAAAACCTTCAACATTAATACGCGCAATAGCATCTTCTTTGGAGTAACCCTGACTACATAAATTATTAATTGCTTTTTCTTTTTGAATTTCTAATTGAATTTCCAAATCACGCATTTCTTGTTCATGTAATTTTTGCATTGCGATATCATGCAATCTTTGAGCTTCAGCCTCAATTTCATTGTAAAGAAAAATAGGACGGCTAATCTTAAGTTGATGAGGTTTCAGCAAACTTTTTTCTGCTTGTGCCATCTCCTCTGGTGTAAAAGCATTTGCTTGCGACAACAAAAGATTAAATGAAATAAAGCTAATTAATAAATGTTTCTTCATTTTAATGTATTCCCTTCAAATTATAATAAATTAACTTACTATTTCAACCTAAAAAAGAATTTTATACATCTCTTAAGTTGACACATACATAAATATATTAAATTTAACTGAATGTCAATACTATTTATTTGAATTTAAATAAATAAAGTAAAAAAGTTTTTTATTTATTTACTTGCTACTTTTACATCTAAATGATTCAGGGTAAAATAGTAGATATCAATTAATTTACTTTTTCACCTTCAATCTTATTTTCTTTTATTTTTTTAGATATAACTGTTTTTTTTAACGGTATCACCTTTAAAACCAAACCATCACCCTCTTTGACAAATTCTGCGATGCCGCCTTTTTGAAGACCCCAAAAAAATTTCTTCGGCCATTGGTTTTTTAGTATAATTCATGATAACACTGACTCGGATTATAAAAAAATGGACTTGAAAAACATTTAATTAAACAATTCGTAAATTGGTTAAAAAATATAAACCTTAAGCGCAGAATTTGACTCAACACATCTAGCCCTAAAATATAGAGCTTATTAAAAAAATTAGATTTTCATGAATTAAGATCTAATGAATTAATTTTCAGACATTACTCTAATTATGCTATCTACCTTAAAAAAACATTAAACAAAAAAGGCCCCCTTCTGCAGAAGGCCTTTTCATTACGAAACTATAAAAAAACGCTTTTTTTTAATTAGAATTTCTTCCTTCACTTATTCCATGATTTAAATAATGGGATATAGCAAATGTTATTTTCTCATCATCAGAATTCATCTTCTCATCAGCATACTTAGTAAGATCTGGATACTTCTTTAAATATTTAACAGGATCAAACCCTACTAATAACGGATTGCGTTCGTCATCATCAGACTCCTCATCATCAGACTCCTCATCGTCAATAAATCTTCCTTCATTTATTCCATGCTTTAAATAATGGGATATAGCAAATACTATTTTATCATCTTCAGAATTCATCTTATCGGCCTCAGCGCGCAGATCATCATATTTTTTAAGATACTTAACAGGATCAAAACCATCAGGCAATAAGTAGTCGCGTTCTTCATGTTTCCCCTGTAAAAAATAATGATTTATTGCAAATTCGATTCTTTTTTCTTCTGATTCATGCATCTTAGCAGCAGCCATTAAGTCTTTATGCAAATAAAGATATGTCATAGGATCAAATTCAAAAGGCATGTCCGATTTTTTCTGATTAAACCAATTTTTTCTATCGTAATCTGTCCCTAATTCATTAAGTGCTCGCTCGACAGCAAGTTCTTCTCTTAATTTTTCTATCTCCACAAAATATTTAATTCTATCTTGAATTACAGAAAATCTTGATTCCTCTTTCTTAACAAATTCAACAATATCAAAATCTGCATCTTGAATACGTTTACAAGCATCATCGTAAGAATAACCTTGATGTTCTAAAATCTCAATTGCTTGATTTTTTTTGCGTTCTAACTCTCGTCTTTCTTCTGCTTCCTCGTTGAATTTAACAACATCAAAACCTGGCCGACTTACAAATTCAAGTGCCTGTTCTTCACTCATATCTTGCTGATTAATCAAAACCCCAATTGCACGATCTTTTTCACGCTTTTCTTGTCGTTGTTTTTCATATTCAAAAATATCAAAATCTGGTCTATTTACAAATTCACGCGCATCTTCTTGCGACATTCCTTGATGATATTTTAACTCCCAAATTATTTGATCTTTTTTTCTTTCTAAATCTTGTCTTTCTTGATCTATTCTTAAAAATTCATCAACATCAAAAGCATCTTCATTCACAATCGCTTTCGCTTCTTCTGATGACTTATTTTGACACAACAAAATCCAATATACATTACGTCTTTTTTCTTCTATTCTATTGAATTCAAAAACATCAAATCCTGGTGCACTCACACGCTTAATCGCTTCTTCACGTGAAATATCTTGACCTAGCATGGTCCAGATTGCATCTTCCTTTGCATTTTCTACTTTAACGAATTGCTCAATATCAAAATTTTGACCTTCTACAATCGCAATCGCACCTTCATACGATAAGTCCTGACGATTCAAAATCCCCATTGCAGCACGCTTAAGATGCAAAATTTCATCATCAATCTGTTCATTTGCTCTAAATTCCTCAAAATATCGTTCCCAGCGTTCCTCTTTCTTTTGACGTGCTCGATATTCAGCTTCTTCACGTTCATATTCTGTATGTCTTTGCTCTTCTTCAGCTTCTTCGCGTTCATACTCTAAACGCCTTTGTTCTTCTTCACGTTGTTGCTCTACACGTTCTGCTTCTTCCTCAATCACGTCATCTGTCATGATAAAAGCAATGTCCTCGTCACCAAAACCTTCAGCTTTATATTGTTCCATCAGCTTAGCCTTTGCTTGCGCAAAGTCTTCCTCAGTAAAAGCATGCGCGTGCGACAACACAAGATTAAACGCAATAACGCTCATTAATAAGTGTCTTTTCATTTCAATAACCCTCTTTTAAATTATAATAAATTACATGTCATGTTTATTTTTTACGTCATTCCATAAAACCACTCAATATTTAGTTTTTTTGAAATATTTCGAAAATATATTTTATTGCATTCTTTCTTTAATTGCAATACTTATCTTTAATCCTTACTCTTTTAAAAAAAAGCTACAATATATACTTATGTTAAATATTTTTTACTTTAAAATCATTTAATATAAGAAATCTTGCAATATATTATCTAAAATACTTTTTCATTTTCAGATTTACTCTCTTTTGATTTCTTAAGATTTACTGCTTTTTTAAACGGTATCACCTTTAAAACCAGACCATCGCCTTCTTTGACAAATTCTGCGATGCCGCCTTTTTGAAGACCACCAAAAAGAATTTCTTCAGCCATTGGTTTTTTAACATGATCGGCAATAATACGCGCCATAGGTCTAGCACCATAAAGTGGGTCATAGCCTTTTTGGCATAACCAGTTTTTAGCTTCCTCAGTCAAACGAATCGTAATATTTTTTTCTGAAAGCTGAACTTCAAGCTCCATAATAAATTTATCAACAACTTTTAAAACAATTTCAGCACTCAACCCTTTGAAACGAATGATTGAATCAAGACGATTTCTAAATTCAGGCGTGAAAAGCCTTTTTATTGCTTCCTCATCATCACCCATTCGAACACTTTGACCAAAACCTATAGCGCGCCTTGAAAGCTCCTCAGCGCCTGCATTGGTTGTCATCACCAATATGACATTTCTGAAATCAACATTTTTGCCTGTATGATCGGTTAATTTGCCGTAATCCATCACTTGAAGTAAAATATTAAACAAATCAGGATGTGCTTTCTCGATTTCATCTAATAAAACAACGCAATGTGGATGTTTATCAACTGCATCTGTTAAAAGTCCCCCTTGATCAAAACCTACATATCCTGGAGGCGCCCCAATAAGGCGCGAAACGGAATGTTTTTCCATATATTCGGACATGTCAAAACGGATAATCTCAATCCCTAAAAGACGTGCAAATTGACGTGCAAGCTCAGTTTTACCAACGCCTGTTGGTCCCGTTAGCAAATAGGATCCGATAGGTTTTTGAGGATCCCGTAATCCAGCACGCGCAAGTTTATAGGCATCCACCAAAACTTTAATCGCATCTTCTTGTCCATAAATAACATGTTTAAGATTTTTCGACAGATCCTTCAACAGCGAGCGATCATTTTTAGTCACGCTGCGTTCAGGGATACGGGCCATTTTGGCAATGACCATTTCGATTTCTTTGACATCAATTTTTTTTGAAATGTCCCCAAAAATCTTTTGATGTGACGCTGTTTCGTCAATAACATCAATCGCTTTATCAGGCAATTTTCGATCGGATAAATGACGTTGCGATAAAAGAACGGCTGCTTCCAAAGCATCATCGGTAAATTTTACATGATGATAATCTTCGTAAGCTGATTTTAAGCCTTCCAAAATTTTAATTGTTTCAAGTGCTGTTGGTTCTAAAATATCTACTTTTTGGAAGCGACGGGCAAAAGCATGATCTTTTTCAAACGAGGCTTTATAATCTTTATAAGTCGTTGAACCCATACAACGCAACTCACCATTCGCAAGCGCAGGTTTCAAAAGATTCGACGCATCCATACCTCCGCCATGGGTTGCCCCAGCACCAATAATGGTATGAATTTCATCAATAAATAAAATAGGAAATTTATGCTGTTGCAGCTCCACTAAAACTTGCTTCAATCTTTCTTCAAAATCACCACGATAACGCGTGCCTGCCAATAAAGCACCCAAATCAAGCGAAAAAATCACCGCTTCTTTTAAAGCATCAGGAACTTGACCCTCAGCAATTAATTTTGCCAATCCATAAGCAATGGCTGTTTTACCAACACCTGGATCACCTACGAAAAGGGGATTGTTTTTGTTGCGCCTACATAAAATTTGTATAGAACGTTCAATCTCTAGCGTGCGACCAATCAACGGATCGATTTTACCAATTTTAGCGAGTTCATTTAGATTTCTACAAAAATCTTCAAGTGCTGATTTTTTTTCTTTTTTTGCATCTTGTGTTGGTTTAGGTGCTTCTTTATCCGTTTTGCCTGGCAAAAAAGACTGTAATTGTTTTGAAATGCCATGCGCAATATAATTAAGCACATCTAAACGTGCAATATCATGATCCACTAAAAAACCAACCGCATCTGACTCATGCTCGGCGAATAAAGCAACAAGCACTGTTGCACCCGTCGCTTCTTTAATACCGGATGATTGAACATGAACAAGAGCGCGTTGAATAACACGCTGTAATCCCGCACTTGGCTTTGGGACTTCTTTCGGCTGATCACTCATCGAAATGGGTAAGTCTGCTAAATAGATCGATAATTCTTCTTTGAATTTTTTGATATCAAGACTTAAGCCTTCTAAAACTTCTTTAGCATCTGGATCATCCAATAACGATAGAAGAAGATGCTCAAGCGTTGCATATTCATGACGATATTCGTTTGCGTATAAAAAAGCGCGATTAATTGTTTCTTCTAAATAATGCGACAGCATCTTTCATTCCTTTTCAACAGTACAAAGCAATGGAAAATCATTTAAACGGGCCAAACGAATCACTTCTTGAGACTTTGTATCAGCAATATCCTTAGGATATATACCACAAACAGCAGATTTTTTTTGATGAATATCAAGCATTAACTGAATAGCATCAGCATGTGCTTTATGAAAAATTGTTTTTAAAATATAAACGACAAAATCCATGGTGGTAAAATCATCATTATGAAGAATAACCTTATATAATTTAGGTTTTCGTGTTTTAACGCGTTCTTCCACCATAACGGAAGATTGATCTTTTCGTTGTGTAACCATATTCATCCTCTTCTCAGATAATGTAATGGCTTTTCATAAAATTACCAATACACTTTCTTCCAAACACTACTGCTGAGGACGATTGATGCGTCGTTTTGGTACTCAGATCCTCATGTATATAAGGATACATTCCGGTCTTCCGTGCCAAATCTTCTATCACTCGCCTCACAGCAGCGCGTTTCGAAGAAAGTCTAATAAAAAAAAGCCTGGTGTTATAAGCCAGGCTTTTCAACAAGGTCGTGAATTAACGATCTAACCCTGTTTTCATCGCAATAGGTACAAATTTATTTGACCCATCCGCATTGACAACTGGTTTTTGTTTAATAACCTCAAGGGTTTCCAAGGACAAAATTGATTGAAAGACTTGACGTGCATTTTCTAAAAAAGCGTCTGTTCTATCAAGCTGCTCTAAAAAACCGTTAAAGGAAATTTCATCATTCCCATCACCAACGTATAAATTTGCAACCTCTTGAAATTCTTTAGTTCTTCGAGTATAAAGCGCTTTAGCAAAAGCACTCATATTTAAATGTGGTTGTACTTGAAGAAGTAATTGACCACTTTTTTCCATTAATTGAATAAGATCATCACGACCTATATTCATTTTTTCATAGAATCCTGCTTGCGTTAAATTCATGCCTTCATAAAAACCATCATGCAATTCTTCTTCAGAGCGCATATCTTTAAATTTAGTGTAAATACCTTCTGCCCCATTAAATTTAAATTTGCCACCTGCTTGTTGAACATAATTTTGATGAAATTGTCGATATAAATTATAGCGCAATTCTGCAATTTCTGTATTGATTGCATGCAATTCTGCAGGATCAAACAAACCTAAATCGGCTGCAACACTATGATTACTTCTAGTCGTCGTCACCATATTCCCACTTTTATCTTTAGCACCTATAAAGCGTTGATCACTCAACCATGGATCGACAACTTCCATTTGCACATTCGATGTTTTGACACGTTTACGTTTGCTTTCTAATCGATCAACAATAAAAAAACTATTCATATCTAGTGGATTAGGAACAATATCGTAACGGCTTCTTTTGTTATGTCTTTTTTCTTTTTTTTTGTCGACCGTTTCAAAAGAAAGAAGGATTTTTTCCTCTTTATTTGATTCATCACCCGCATCACGCGCCACTAATACAGACGAATTCGTTAATATAAAAGAACCGAAAAGAGCGTAAAAAAGTAAATTAATTTTAAACATTCTATCCTCCAATTAAGTCGTATTATCTAATTGTAGGAAGATTGAAATAAAATATCAAGGATTGATCTTTTTTCAAAACTAAATTACAATTTGCAAATCCTAAGGATTTTCAATATGTATATCCGGCTTTGATATAGATTGATTACTTTTTCAAAAGATCATCCAATTTTTTATCTGATTCCAATTGATATAAATCGTCACAACCACCAATATGTTTATCATTAATAAAAATTTGAGGCACTGTCCTTCGACCACCGGATAATTTTAACATTTCTTCACGTTTTTCAAGATCTTTATCCACAAAATATTCTGTAAATTGAACATTTTTAGAGGTCAAAAGTTGTTTTGCTTTAACACAATATGGACACGTCGCTGTTGAATAAATAATAACGTTACTCACGGTAACTCCTTTTTTTGAAAAATATGGTTCAACCTTATAGGCTATAATGCCAATTAAAACGGCTATAATTACAGAAATTACTGTAAAGCGTGTACTGCTTCCCATTCTATATCCCCCAATATTTCCTGATCTGTCCACCCTATGGGCAAATTCGTCGTCAGACCGCAGCTTTAAATACTCATGTATGAAAAATACACTCCGTTCCGGTTCTCTGTCTTTCTAGACTTTGCCACATAACCTGAACAGATTAAATGATGCAAAACATAAAATTACAGAGGTAAATTAACACGTGCTATTGATAATACAAAAACTTTTTGTACATCATTTTCTTTTAAAATTTCAGCACAGGCTTTTATCGTTGCCCCCGTTGTAACGACATCATCTATCAATAAGATGTTTTTGCCCTTCAATTTTTTTGAAGCCTCTTTCGCAATCCCAAAAACTCCCTTCATATTAAAAGCGCGTTCTTGCTTATTCCCATGCTGCGGCTGTGTTGCATGAATCCTTTTTAAACTAAAGGGATCAAAAGAACAATTGATGTTTTTGGATAATTTTTGTGCCAATAATGCACTCTGATTATATTTACGTTTGAACAACCTTTTCCAATGCAAAGGTACAGGTATTATCACATCAATATCTTTAAAATCTTTAACGTAAAGTGCAAACCAATCCATAAAAAGAGGCAATAATTCCGTCCGATCATTATGCTTAAAGCGCATAATCAATTTTTTTGAAAATTCATCGTATTTAAGTACAGAACGCATTAAATCAAAGGGGAAATCTCCATCTAAACATGAAAGACATTCTGCGTTTTCGCCCATATCCACATCAAAGGCAAGGCCACAAGTCACGCAAGAAGGTGACCTAATGAATTGCAATTTTACCCAACATTCACCACAAAGTTTCTGTGCCTCAAGTAGCGGTTTTTGACATCCATAACATAAGGGTGGCAAAAAAATATTGAGTATTTTGTTTCCAATGTCTTGGAATATCATTTTATGCTACGACCATAAACACGTTGCACAATAACGGCATAAACAACAGCAATACTGAATAAAATAGCAAATATTTTAAGTGTGTTTTCAGGACCATACCGATATAAATACAAAACACTTAACCCACCAATGATCATAAATCCTAAATGAAGTATTGTCACAAAAACATGTGAAAAACCTGATTGATTAACCATTTGATATAAATGTGATTTATGTGCTTGAAAAATATTTTCACGTCTCATCAACCGTTTAATAATCGTCAAAATTACATCAAAGACAAAAATAAAAAATAAAAATGGTACACTCATTTCAGACACAAAAACAATTGTACTTTGTGAAGCAATTACACCAATCACTGCCAATATAAGCGCCACATATTGACTACCTGTATCTCCTAAAAAGATTTTACCTTTAGGAAAATTGAAAATCAAAAACCCTAAGATAGCAAAAGCTAAAATCATCGACAATATGTAAACAACGTAAAAACCTGACAAATACCCTAAAATACTCATAAAAATGGATGCAACCAAAGCAGAACCACCCGCTAATCCATTTAATCCATCCATAAAATTAAAGGCATTCATAAAAAACAAAAACCAACAAAGCGTTATTGCCATACCAAGTATCGGTGATAATTCAATTGGATTTGCAAAGGGAAAAGAGAGTTGCTTAAAATAAAGCCCTGACGCTAAAATAACAATGATACTCAAAAATTGTCCTGAAAATTTAATGATTTGTCGCAATCCTTTAACATCATCAATGAAAGCAATAAACGCCATAAAAAAGGCGCCTACAATCACGGCAAAAAATTGATGCATGGGTAAATCAAACCGAGATTCCAGAAACAAAACAATAAAAGCACCCAAGGTAAAACTTAAAACAATTGCAACTCCGCCGCTTCTTGGTGTTGGTACAATATGCGATGAACGTTCATTCGGTTTATCAACAATATTAATGCGAATCATTAATCGCGTAATTGTTACAGAAAGCAAAAAAATCCCTAAGCCAAACAAACAATTAAATCCAAATTCTGCCAAATTCATTTTATTTTCCTGTATTTATTGAACTACAATTTTTGATCCTGGTGAAATCATAAACTTTTTATAATGCCATGATTCAATTGCTAACTTTTGAATCTCTCCATTAGGCATTTCAACATAAGATGCTGAACCACTTTTATGATTTTTCAATCCACCGCATTTTTTTATATAATCATAGGCGTTGAGCCCTGATTCAAACTGTATCGCTTTTGGCGCCACCACATCCCCACTTACCCACACATGGCTAGGGCGTTTGGGAATAATTAACTGATCGCCGGGTTCAATGAGTATATCAAGTTCTGGTTTTATTTGAAGCAGTACGTAATCAGCCTCAACAATCATACGATCTCGTAATTTAGGACCGTCTTTAAAATCACGTATAAAAATAGAGCCTATTGGATAAGCAATCGGTGTAAAACCACCTGCTTGAATCAATATCTTCGACAAAGTGGTTCCTTTTTGAAATTGATACAAACCTGGTTTAGCAACTTCACCCTCAAGCAGAATTTGTTGCTTTTTTAAATCCACACTTTTTTCAATAAGGTCTGTATGAACAGAGGCTTCTTGCGTCATTCCATTTTGTTGTGTTACCCATAATTCAGCCTTTAAAACACTGCTTATTGATACCAACATCCAAAGGGTTGTAATGCTTATTTTCTTAAATCGTAACATTCCCAAAATATTTCCTATAATTTTTGTATTTTGTGCTGGTGTGCTTTTAAGCGCTTGTAGCAAAACAAACTTAAATACGCCACAATCATTCTTTAAAAACAACAAAGCACAAATCACCCGCGAAAGTATTTCAAAGCTACCATATGCATCTTTGGCTGCCAAGATTCACTCCAACACACCTTCATTAATTATTTTAGGTCAGATACTTAATGACCAACTTTTTTGGTATAGTTCAGAAAAAGAAGTGCTTGTAACGCGTTATGGTCGTGTTGTTCGAAGCTATGGACTAGAACACAATTTATGGGGACTCCGGGATACCCTTCCTCTTTCAAACTGTGGTGGTCGTCAGATTTCGGAATTCGCAATGCTCAAGTATGAAGAATACGTTCCGCTTGCTCATCTCTCATCTTCCTACCCACATTCTGAAATAGTTCGGGTATATCAAGATGATATTTTCAAAGCAGGATTACATACAATCAAAAAACCTTTACAACGAACATTCGAATTAGATCTTAATCGTAAAGCTAAACAAAATCTTAAAGCCATTGCGACTTATTCGATTGTCAAACCCGAATCCATTATTATCTATGAAATGAATTATGATACACTCAAAATATCAGAAAAAGTTCATGTCAAAGACATTAACTGGCATTATGAAAACTTTTATTGGGTTGACCCTAAAACAGGTTTTATGTGGAAATCTATTCAGCATCTCCACCCAAAGCTTGACCCGATCGAGGTAAACGTATTAAAAAGGGTAGCACCATAAACATTTCTTGTGAGGAATTAAAACATGAGCGCCTATGCCTTTTTAGAAGAAAAATCAAAAAAAATTAATACAATCAAAGATATTTTAGGCATTCTCAATTGGGACGCCTCAACCATGATGCCAACAGGCGCTGCAAGCCTACGTGGCGAGCAATCCTCCATGCTTAACCTCATGATTCAACAAATAATTAAAGATTCAGGCTTTGCTGAAGCACTTGAAAATGCATCATCACAGAATTTAACAGCAGAACAAAAAGCAAATTTGAACGAACTTAAAAGATATTACATTCACCAAAACGCCATTGAAGATAATTTATTAAAAGAATATACCGAACTCACCAACGAAACAGATATGGTGTGGCGAGAAGCCAGACCTCAAAACAATTTCAAAATGTTGCTTCCAAACCTCAAGAAAATATTTGATCTTGCACGTCAAATGGGTGAAGCCAAAGCTGAAAAATTAGGCTGCACACCTTACGAAGCGCTTGTTGATGAATTTGATCCAGGTAGCAATTGCAAAAAAATTGATCTTATTTTCAATGATCTTGAAACATTTTTGCCTGATTTTCTTCAAAAAGTCCTTCATAAACAAGAAAATGAGCCCAAACCTATTGCGCTCCAAGGCCCCTTCCCTATTGAACGTCAAAAAGAACTTGGTCTTAAGATCATGGATTTCCTAGGCTTTGATAAAAATTTTGGAAGATTAGATATATCGACGCACCCTTTTTGCGGTGGGTCTACCAATGACGTCCGTATTACAACGCGTTATGACGAAAATGATTTTGTGTCCGCCCTTTATGGTGTCATCCATGAAACAGGTCATGCACTTTATGAACAAGGTTTACCTGATGCTTGGTCAGCGCAACTTGCGGGACAAGCACGTGGCATGGGACTCCATGAAAGCCAATCCTTGTTTTATGAAAAACAAATTGGTCGCAACCCCCATTTCGTTAGCTTTTTAGCACCGCATTTGAAACAAATTTTTGAAGGCAAAGGTCCTGCTTGGGACGTCGATAATTTAATTCGACTCAATAGACAAGTACAACCTTCTTTTATTCGCGTTGAAGCTGACGAAGTCACCTATCCACTCCACATCATCATGCGTTACAAAATTGAAAAAGGCTTGATTGACGGCACCTATAACATCGCTGATCTACCTGATATTTGGGACAATTTTATGGTTAAATATTTGGGCATTAAACCAGATTCTTTATCCAATGGTTGTTTGCAAGATATTCACTGGCCAGTAGGTCTTATTGGCTATTTCCCTTCTTATACAATGGGATCCCTCATTGCTGCACAACTTTTTGCAAGCTTACGCGATCAAAACGCAAATGTGGAAAAAGAGATCGAACAGGGCCAATTTAAACCAACATTAGAATGGCTTCGTAAAAATATTCACGAAAAAGCTTCTTTCTTAAGCCAAGACGAGATATTAATAAAAGCAACGAAGCAACCTTTATCAGCAAACGCTTTTAAAACTCATTTACAGAAACGCTATTTAAACGCATGACAGAACACATTCAGATTACGACACTCGATAACGGGCTTAAAGTTGCAACAGATTTTATGCCCGAAAGCAATTCCGTTTCATTAGGTATCTACGTCAACACAGGCACGCGTGATGAAACAATTCCTGAAAAAGGCATATCTCACCTTTTAGAGCATATGGCCTTTAAAGGAACTGAAACCCGATCAGCCAAAGATATAGCGATTTCAATGGATGAAGTGGGTGGTCATATGAACGCCTACACAACCCGTGAAACAACCGCTTATTATACAAAAGTGCTGCCCAAAGATGTGCCTCTTTCGGTTGATATCTTGTCTGACATTTTACAATTTTCGACCTTTACAGAAGAAGACATACTTAAAGAAAAATCGGTCGTCATTCAAGAAATTGGTCAAACACTTGATACACCTGATGATTATGTCTTTGATCTTTTTCAAGAAACAGCTTTTCCAAACCAACCCATGGGATGGTCAATTTTAGGATCAGTTGATTCTGTCAATGCTTTGACGCGTCATGATATTACGCATTATATGAAAAATCATTATGCAGCTGACAATATGATTGTCACCGCTGCAGGCAATATCAACCACGATGTTTTTTTAGACCAAATACAAAACCGCTTTAAAAATCTTAAATCATTCCCAAGACCCATTTCTGAAAAAGCCAATTATAAAGGCGGCTATCATCTTCTAAAAAAAGATCACGAACAAAGCCACCTTCTATTTGGATTTCAAGGCATCCAGGCTGATGCAGACGAATTTTATACCCTTGCACTTTATTCAACAATTTTAGGCGGTGGCATGTCTTCCCGTCTATTCCAAACCATTCGTGAAAAACATGGGCTTGTTTATTCCATTTACAGTTTTTCAAGCACCTATAGTGACATTGGTGTTTTTGGTATTTACGCAGGCACTGGTCCCAAAGATGTCAAAAAATTAATGCCTCTTTTAAGTGAGGAACTTTTTCTTTCAACCCAAAATATTCAAGATATTGAACTTGAACGCGCGAAAAATCAGTTAAAAGCATCGCTTATCATGTCGCGCGAAAGCACGAATGCACGATCCGAACAATTAGCGCAAAATCTTCTTGTGATGAAACGCCATATATCCATGGAAGAAATTATTGCTGAAGTTGATAAAGTCACTATTCAAGACATTATGAAACTTGCCAAAAACATTTTATCAACACCTTTAACGTTCACAGCACTTGGTGCCATTGAGCATGTAGAGGATTATGATAAGATTCAAGAAAGGTTGAAGTTTTAATATAAATACCCAGATTATGGGCAAATTCGTTATCGCAGTTTGATATAACTCTCTTGTTTTCCTGAACTCGTTGAAGCGAAGCTTCATACGTAGATTCAGGATCCAAAACGAAATTCATGCTTGTAAGAGCATGACTCTATTATATAAAACATGTCATGATCTTCGATCATGATTGTTAATTGGACCCTGAATCCGTGCTCGAAGCTTTGCTTCTCGCCTGTTCAGGGAAGCAAGGTATTGTTGCCCCATATCGAGTGCGCATCTTCAATCCCACAGTTTGAAAGAGGAAGAGTAAATGGCTTATTGGCTTATTAAAACAGAACCAGGCAGCTATTCCTGGGACAGAATGAAACAAGATATCACTACCATGTGGGATGGCGTGCGTAATTACCAAGCGCGTAATAATTTAAAAGCGATGAAAAAAGGAGACCTCGCCTTTTTTTATCACTCAATCAAAGATCCTGCCATTCAAGGTATCGTCCAAGTCACCAAAGAATTTTATTCAGATCCAACTGTTGAAGACGACAAAAATCCATGGGTTGTTGTTGATTTTACCTATCAAATAGGGTTTAAACATAAAGTAACCCTTAAAGAGCTAAAAGCAGATCCTACGTTCAAAGATCTTGCTTTGGTCAAACATTCGCGCCTTTCAGTCATGCCCGTCGCCAAAGACCTTTGGGATAAAATCATTGCATTAAGTAAAGTTGAATAGATTTTAAACAAGAAAATATTAAGATCTATTAACAATTCATTAATTTTGCCTAACATCAAAAGACGGCTCGTTTTGATGTTAGGCTTAATCGACGAACCCCTTATCTGGGAATACAGATTAAAGAGTTAGTGTAAAAGAAAGCTTATTCAAATTTCTTTCCGCCCAATGCCGGATAAAAAAATCTAGGGGCAGCTGCTATTGCAGGCGCTGCAGGCCTATTGTTAGAATTAGCCACAGGTGCTGCAGGCCTGTTAGAATTAGGAACTACCGGAGCATTGTTAGCAGCCGGCAGAGGCTTAGTATATTGCCTACCTTCTTTTTTCCCATGATTTAAATAGTGATTTTTAGCCCAATCCAATTTATCATTTTGAGGCAAATTTCTACTAGCGTTTACTAAATCTGGATACCGATTCAAATATGTGAGCGCATCAAAATCTGACGGTAAACCATTAGCGTTAGCTATTACAGGCGCTGCTGATCTATTGTTATTATTCACAATTACAGACGCACTATTATCACCTGCCATTATATCATTTTTATTAAGATCAAGATAATTTGCCACATTCTCTAATAATCTTTTAAATCGATCTTTTTGATCAGCAGGAATTTTATTATCCCCTGGCACCTCACTTTTTAAGCGATCTTGAAGAAGATAATTGATATATTGGTAAATAAATTTTCTTTCTGTTTCTGGAAAAGCTTTTATGTATGCGCTAAAAAAGCTTTCATATGCAATACGTACATTAACACGTTGTAGATTTGTCGCATGCTCATTGTCAAGAAATTTAAACCCTCTAACAGATTTATAAAAAATATTAAGTAAATCCCAATAAATACTTCCTGCTATTTCTGCATAAACACTTTGTTCTACATCTGGATGCATTGATTTTATAAATGACTCAGTATCAATCATCGTGATTCGATTGGAAGCAGCGTCAAAAAAAATATTTTGTAAATGAGAATCTCCATGAATAAATGTTCTATAAGCTCTACCAGGTTCAATTTCAATTATTGATGGATTTAGTTTGCTTAATAAAGTATTTTTTTTCATGTTTAAAAGATGCATTTTTGCTGTTGATCTACCAAATTCAGTAAAAGCGTCCCTAACTTGTTCTGGAGAATCATCCATAACGATTTTATACAAATCTTTTCCTTTTGCAGCTTTCTGTATAATCAAGTATTTAATTCGACCATCTTTTTCAAATGTGTAAAAAGGTTCTAAAGCTAAGGCAACAAGTGGAAGATCTTTATTTTCTGGTGAAGATATTTGTCTAAAAAGATCACTTTGTTGTACAAACTTTAGATTTTTAATTTCATTTTTGCCATCTTCATTTATTATTTTAATAACATATTTTATTTTCCATTCATCAGGCATTGCATTATTCACACAATTTTGATTGAGTTGAACTAAAAATATGCCTTCACTTGCGGCACCTTCCTCTGTTGGTATTATATTAAGACAATTAGGATTAATTTTGCCTCGATTATTATGTGGCACATCACGAAACAGATTTGAATATGTATCAGCTTCGTCAACAAGAAATGATTTAATTGTGTCTTCATTGACTCCTTGGCCTAAAATTCCAGATTTTATATTTTCAGCGTTACTATTGTTGATGCATAGCCAACAAGCAAGCAACATAAAAACAAAATTTTTTTTGAAATTTAACATATTATTCTCCATAATGACAGTTCATTTAATATTATTTTAAAATTTATAAATTAATATAAAGTTAATTTATTGCATATACACTCAAATTATTTAATGTCTATGTCATAAAAACAAAAAATACTTAAAATTAAATGTGCTCTTTATATTTGAGCATTAAAAATTTTTAAAACACGACAACATTAATAATTTAAATAATAAAGTTACTGTGCTACAATTTTAAATTTTATACAATAATAAATAACAAGAAAAGAAATGAATTTTTTATAATTGAAAGTTGTTTAGTTTTAATTAGAGACTATAAAAAAAGATTTTTTTTTACCTCTCCCCTTGTGGGAGAGGTAAAACCGAAACAATTTCATTTTTTGTCCTGTAGATTGAACAAACACTACTCATCCGAAAACAAATAATTGATAGAAAAAGAGGCCATAAGCCTCTATTCTTCATCATCTAAATCGTCATCAGCTTCATCGATATCTTTTATAGCAATCGAATCACCCGCCTGACGTTCAGCGATTGTTCTAAATTGAGGATCATCTGCACCAATTGTTTTCATGGTGTCAAAAACAACATCATCATCTTCATCTGGATCATTGGATAAATGACGCTGTGACCCTGAAATCGCCTTTTCAATCAAAGCATCTGGATCAACTGTGCCTGCGGCAATTTCACGCAAAGCAATAACGGTAGACTTTTTATCATTCGCGTCGATGGTTTTACCCGCACCTGAGGCTAAATTGCGCGCTCTTTCAGCAGCAGCAAGACAAAGTGTAAAACGATTTGGAACTATTTTGATACAATCTTCAACTGTTACGCGTGCCATAATCTACCTTTAATTTCATAAGTGTATAGTGTTTCTAACAAACTTTAGACTAAAATGCAAATTAAAAATGGATTGTAGCTGTTTTGATTTAGAGCAAAATGATAATTAATGTGCATCTGAAGGATACATAAAGGATAACACCTTAATTAATAAAAAGGTGTATACATGGTGCCCGGGGGCGGGATTGAACCACCGACACGCGGATTTTCAGTCCGCTGCTCTACCACTGAGCTACCCGGGCAACAAGAAGTGATGTAAATCACTCCCTTGCTTATAAAGAATTTCAGACGCCTTGTCTAGCCCTAAAATCATTTATATTACATTTTTTCAGATATAAGCGCATCAACGATTGCATATCCAGCGCGCATACCATCGCCAGCAGCAATACCAGCTTGGGGTTGAGGACCAGACACATTCGTGACGTCACCAGCAGCATAAACGCCATCCACACTTGTTTGTTGAGTGTTTTGTGTTACTTTAATCAAATCTTTTTGATCCAAATCAAGATGCCCTTTAAACAAATCACTTCGCGGCACACGACCTGCAGAAACAACAACAAGGCCAGCATCAAAAGGACTCAATGATCCATTTTTAAAATATAAACGCGTTGTCCGTTCACCTAAGGATTCAATTTTAGAAACATCATAATTAAAATGAACTTTAATAATGTCAGATTTCTTATTAATAAATTTTTTACGCCACGGCGGTAAATTCAATTGAGTACCACGTACAAATAGGTGAACCTCTGCAGCACGTGCTTTTACAGCATAATAAGCTTTTTTTATCGCATCAACGCCACCCCCAATAATGGCAATTTTTTGACCTCTTGCCTGACTATTATACTGCCTAAGATCTCTATGAATATCAGAATTATATAAAATCTTAATTCTATTTTCTGCAGCACCCGGTACATCTAATAATCGCTCTTTCGTACCTGTCGCAATAAGAATTTTTTTAGCTTTGTATTCATTGCCATAATTTGTTGTCAATAAAAATGGTTTCTGTGCCCAATCAATTTTTACAACACTTTCGTGCAAAATTTTTGCACCAAATTTATTTGTTTGTTTAAGTAACTTAGGAATAATATTATTACCCCAATTAAAAGTAATACCAGGCCAATTACCCACTTCGGTTTTTACATTTAAATCTCCACCAGGCATCGGTCCATTAAAAATGATTGTATTAAAACCATGTTCTGACGTTACCATAGCAGCGCTTAACCCTGCGCATCCGCCACCAATAATGGCGACTGGTATTATTTCTTCTGCCTTTAATTCTGGTGTTGCTACGATGCCCAAAATTAATGCTGTTAGTATATTGCGTATATTTAAAATCATTTTGTTTCCTTAAATAGATGTAGAATGAACGTTCACTCAATATAAGGCTATTCAAAAACAATGTCAAGAAAAAAGTTGACCGAACGTTCAATTTTTGTTAAAACACATATACACCCAATTTAAAAAGGATGATTTTATGACTATTGAGATTAAAAACAAAAAAAAGCAGATTTTAAAAGCAGCCAAAGATATTTTTTTATCGAAAGGTTTTGCTGGCGCCCCTATAAGCAAAATTGCAACGGATGCAAAAGTACCAAAAGCCTTGATATACCATTATTTTAAAAACAAGGATGAATTATGGAAGGAAGTCAAAATAAACATATTCGAAGAATACTTCGAAGACGATATTATATCAAATACACCAACAAATAATTTTTATGATTTTTTATCCTATATTATTTCAAAACGCATCCAAATTTATGCGCATAATGGTGATCTAGTTAAAATAATTCGCTGGCAAGCATTGGAAGATGCAGACAAAGAATCACCCTTAATGACCACACCCACTTCATCCATTTTAGAACCATGGCATAAAGCAATTATACAGTTTCAAATCATAAAAGAAATACGATCTGATGTTAACCCAAGCCAAGCACTTTTAATGATTATGCAAGCACCCTCATCCCCGTTTCTTATTTCCAATCATCCCTTTGGTCAAGAAGATAAAGAGACTCAACTTAAATCCTACGAAACAATGCTCATTAATGTTCTTTTTGATGGATTGAAAAATATAGTAAAATAACTTAAAAACGAATATTTTAAAACAAGCGTTTTCTAAGGCTGATGGATATGTGGATAACTAAAAAAAGTGATCACACATACCCTCAACACTAATAATTGGTCAAATTAACATAGAAAAAAGGGCGAACCTCTCCTCAGAAATAACTACTTAATGGTCTTGACTTTAAGAGGCACTATAATTCGGCACAATAGTAGAGTTTCGAAAGAAGTCTAATCTATTTTCTAATCAATAATCATATTATTATCCACAATCAGATGACCATTCTCGCCAACTTCTTGTAATATGCCCAATTTAACCAACAATAAAGGCAGTGCAAGTTCTTTTACGCCTGCATCATCATATAAAAGATCATCGATATTTTTTATATCAATGCCTTTTGCAAGCAATTGATCTTTCGCGGCAATACCGATCATTTCCCAAATGATATTGATACCTGTTTCAGGATGAATGATGCTTAATTTGTTCTGATTAAGCATTTCCTTAACATGATTAACGACTTTATCTGCTGTAAAACTTTCATGAAATAGATCTAAAATTTCTTGTAAGGATTTTGCTGTTACAGCTGATTGCTTCATACTAAAATCAAAATTGGGCGCTTTATGCGCATGACGCAACCCAATCACGCCCCCTATAAGACCTTCAATATATCCAATTTCATGTGGTATGCCATTATAAGTTCGTCCCATTAATTCTTCAGCAATTGCATTGATACTTTGACGTTTAAGGTCAATCAATTCTTTTATCAATAGCTTTTTAAGCCCCATCCACGATAAGGACATATCCTTATCAATGGAGGTATGTTTATAAATTTCAACAACAGCCTCATTAAGTGTATTTTCTTTTGCTAATGCCATTAATTTCAGAAGACCAACGGACCAGCCATTGCTCACGTAACCACGTATTAATTCTCGAAATTTATCACCCTCTTCGATATCAAAATTATGTAACAATGATTGAAAATCTTCACTATTGGCAAAAATCCGCATTTCTTCCTGGAATAATGAAAATTCACCTAAGCCCTCAACATCACTTGGCTTTAATTTTTGAATCAAGTCTTCAATAGCCACAGAAGACAATTGATCCCCAAATTTATTCGCAGGTAAATAAATTTCATGTACCTCGCATAATTCACTAAGATTTTTGTTGAAATCTTCAGAATTTGATAATTTTACCAATATGCTAAGCGCTAATTTTAAAGTTTCCTTTAAATCAATACGATCATTTTTTTCAATTTCTACAACAGATCCCAATAACGCTTTTAAAAGCTGCGCTTCTTCTGTTTTAAGATCTGTTAAATGTTGACGGAAGATATGTTCTTTTTTGAGCATATTTCCAATGAGCACTATTAATTGATTTTTCGATTTACCAATACTTGATAAATCTATATCTGATTGTTGCAGACGGATTAACCAATCAGCAACATTTTTAAGATCCGCAAAGCAAAGAGGTTTCGATTCAATGGAATAATGATCCCAAATCGCTTGGTTTTTACCTTGTGAACATTGCGCCATATCATGCATTAAAAATGCTAATTTTTTTTGTCCGTTCTCACCCATTTTTTTAAACTTTTTAACCATGGCTTGAATCATCATAGATTCTTCTGAAAAAGGTGCTTCAAAGTATTTTTTAAAATCCTGATTATTTCGGATTTCTTTTAGCTTTGGATCTACATCAACACCCAGAATAAAATCAACATCATCAAGATCAGCTAAAGCAACTTGGCTTGCAGGTAGATAATCAAATATATCTGGATTAATAGCAAAATGAAGAATTTCTTCATTTTCCCCTTCAACTTTAAGTGCAAATATAGAAGGATTGTGCGTATAAGAATTTTTCAGTTTTACAAATAAATCTGCATAAATGGATACGGCATCACTATGATTACCACCCTCACGTGCCAATAAAATCAATACTTCTTGAAGACGAGTATTTTCACTATCTAATCGATTAATCAAACGCTGACAAAGTGCCAATTTTTGATTGTTATCCATTGCTGCCCAATGCTGAACCATGAATTGATTATATTCTTCTTGAAAGGAAACACCAAATATCAGATAAGCGATTAACTTAAGATCCATATTTGCTGGTTCTTTAGCAATCTGTCTTTTAAATACAATCTCCAACGCTGATTTATGGTCAGAGGATTTACATATTTCTAGTAATAAATTTTGGATCGATTGTTCACAATTTAAAGACGACATGCCAGGATTTGCGACCGCAGCAACAAAGAAATTACAAACTTTTTCAAGTCTATCAAACTCGTTTAATAAAGGAATCTGACTCTTAAAATACATACTCGCTAACGCTATTTGAGCCATATGTTGAGATACAAGATCATTTGTTTTATTTGCAGCTTTATTAAACAATTTAAATGCCTCTTGCAATCTATAAGGATCATTTTTAGCCCGACCCAGATTATGTAAATACATGTATGCTAAACGTGTTTGAGCATAATGTTGTGATTTATCATCATCTGTTTTATTTACAGCAATATTGAATAAATCAAATGCTTTTTTTAATCTATCCGGATCATTTGCGGCTGGACCTTGAGCATTGAAATACATATTTGCCAATCGTGTTTGAGCCATATGTTGTGTTTTCGGGCAATCTTCTTTTTTTGCTGCAATTTCTAATAAATCAAATGCTTTTTGGAATCTATTCGGATCATTTGCTGCAGGACCCTGATTATAAAAATACATATTTGCTAATACTACTTGACCTATATGCTGTGATTTAAGATCATGTGTTTTATTTACAGCTTCATTCAATAAATTAAATGCTTTTTCGAATCTATTTTGATCATTTGCGGCCGGCCCCCATCCATATACATTCATCATTGCTAATAATGTTTGAGCAATATGCTGCGCTTTAAGATTATGTATTTTATTGACAGCCAAATTCAAGAATTCTAATGCCATTTCAAATCTGCTCAAAACATGTTTGGCTGGTCCCAAACCATATAAATACATCTCTGCTAATCGGACTTCAGCAAGATGTTGTGATGCAAGATCCATCGTTCTTTTTGTAGCTCTATGAAATGTTTGATATGCATTATACAATCTATCAGGATCATTTGCGGCTGGACCCCAGCCATATAAAAACATCTCCGCTAATCTAACTTCAGCAATACGTTCAGCTACAGGATCATTGGTTTTATCTGCGGCAATTTTTAACAAATCAAATGCTTTTTGGAATCTACCTTGATCAGGTTCCCACCAAACTTGACGATTTAAATACATTAATGCTAACTGTGTTTGAGCTTTATGCACCATTTTAAGATCATTTTTTTCTTCAATTATTTTGCTATACACATAAAATAATTGATTTTGAGCGCCAAGTTGTACATCAACGTTATCTGTTTTATTTGCTGCAATAGTAAGTATATCATATGCCTTTTTTAATCTATTTGGATCTTCTATCGTGCTCCCCGAACCATTTAAATACAATATTCCTAAAGTAGTTTGCGCAATATGCTGTGATTCAAGATCATCTGCTTTATCAACTGCAATCTTCAACAAATTAAGCGCTTCTTCTATATTGCTTTTATGTAATGATATGGATTTTTCATCATCATCCGAATACTCACTATTTATCTTTAGGATGGCTAATTTTGTTTGAGCTATATGTTGCGCTGCAAGGGTATGAGTCTTTTTTGAAGCAATTTCATATAAAAATAATGCTTTTTCGTATCCATCATCACAATTTAAATCAAAGTGCTGATCATTATCATACATCTCAGCTAAATATACTTGGGCGATTTGTTGCGCCCCCAGATCATCTTCTTTATCTACGGCAATCTTGAACAAATCAAATGCTTTTTTATATTCATCTACAGCTTCTGGTGCAGGCACCGAGTCCAAAAAATACATCTTCGCTAAAAGTGTTTGTGCTCTATGTAATGCCCTAGGATGATCCGTTTTTTTTGATGCATTATCAAGCAAATAGAATGCTTTTTGGAATCTATCAGGATCATTTGCTGCAGGTCCCAGATTATTTAAATACATCTCTGCTAATCGCACTTCAGCAAGATGCTGTGCCCTTAAATTATCTTCTTGTTTTGATGCAAAATTTAGATATTCAAATGCTTTTTTTAATCTATCCGAATCATTTGCCAAAGACCCAAAAGCATCTAAATGCATAATCCCAAATAACGTCAAACACAAATGGCCGGATATTGACTTTTGACGTTGATTCATGAAATAAAACATCGCATCAAATTTAAGAAAATCATAAACTTCATTTAACCTATTGAATCTATTTGCCTTATCCAATTCAGGAACAATATCAAACAAGCTCATCTCTGCCAAATAGGCATCGGCCATAGCTCCTTCAGAAGTTAAAATTCTTTTTTGTTTAATAGTCACACATAAATCATGAACTTTTTTTAATCTATTTGGGTCTTCGGCTGCAGGTCCGACTTTATATAAATACATCTCTGCCAAATTTATTTTAGCAAAATCTTCTGCGTTTTTATTGTTTGTTTTACTTGCTGCAATCTTAAACAATTCAAATGCTTTTTTGAATCTATCTGGATCTTCTAATGCGGGCCCCAAACCTTTCAAATACATATGCGCTAAATTCACTTCAGCACTATGTTGAAATTCAAGGTCATATGTTTTACGTGAGGCTTCATCATACAAATAAAATGCTTTTTTGAACCTATCCGTATCATCTGCTGCAGGTCCGCGACCATTTAAATACATATGGGCTAATAATGTTTGTGCAACTTGTTGTGATTTAGGATCATATGATTTTGAAGCTACATTCATCAATAAATCAAATGCCTTTTGCAATCTATTGGGATCATTTTCGGCTGGTCCCCTGCCATAATAATACATGTATGCTAATTCTGCTTCAGCGATATGTAGCATTACAGGATCACTTGTTTCATTAAGCGCTTTATCTAAAAAATCAAATTTATCCTTAAGATCAGCTGCATGTTTTAACCCCAAAAAGTAAGCTTGCATATATGCTGGCGATAATTCTGTTTCAGTGATTTTTTTCACAGATAAGTCAATTATATTATCACTTATAAGATCTTTGTTATCAATTTTTTGCCTCTTTTCAAATTGAGAATCCTCATTATTATTTCTTTTTCTTTTTTTACTATTACCTGTATCTTTAGTAAAAATTTCTAGATAATTATCTTTTTTTTCGATCTTAAAATCATCAGGTACTATAATTTTACCTTTATTGTTAATTTTTATAGTGTTATTAACAATTTCAAAAGGAATATTGTTAATATTGATGATTAATTTTTCAGGGTTATTTTCTGTTGAAAAATCCAAACTCAATGGAAATTCAAAGCCTTTTTGATTTTTAAATGTCGCAAAATTCTTACCATCCAAATTGTCCACGTCTACCGCATTGACATATTGAGACAAAAGAAAGCTAGATAATGATAAGAGTAATGATTTTTTCATTTTGAATTCCCTGTAATGAAAACACGAATTAAATTAATATATGCACAATATACTATTGTATTATTATTGTCAAAAAAATAAAAGATTAATACGCAAAAACGAATATTTTCGTTCTCAACAAAAACTGCTTATATGTTTCATGAATTTTTTGAACCAAAAAACATAACTATCCAGCCCCCCTGCTACGCCTCGCAGCCATATCATTACCATAAGTATATTAGGCTATTGCTTACTCCACCTCCTACGTCCCGCGACTTGTTCGCGGGATCCAGAAAGTAAATAAAGAAG
>JAUXUR010000052.1 GCA_030680745.1 Alphaproteobacteria bacterium | reverse complement strand
ATGATAATTTTGTTGTGACGTGGACTGATAATGCGTCCAATAATTTTAATATTACAGCGCGTATTTTTCGTCGTGATGGGGTAGCAATTACGAGTGAATTTACAATCAACGAAACTTTACCGGGTGAGCAAAGCACTAATCTAAATGTGTCACCTTATGATCGCTATCATCGAACAATTGCTTCTGACACAAATGGCAATTTTGTCGTAACATGGCGTTCTGATCAAGATGCAGGACAAGGATTTAATATTTATGCACGTCGATTTGATCAAAATGGGATAGCTTTAGGTGCTGAGTTCCGTGTCAATAATATAAATGTTGCAGGCGATCAACGTTTTTCAGTTGTTGCAATGGCTCCAGATGGTCGTTTTGCAATCGTTTGGCAAAGTGAAGCTGGCACAAATTCATCAGAAATTTTTGGCCAAATGTATAATGCCGACGGAACAGCGAATGGCGGTGAATTTCGATTAAATCAAACACTGACAGGTGCACAAGTCCATCCTTCAATTGCAATGGATGCAAAAGGTAATCTTTATGCAGTGTGGGATAGCCCCAATATTGTAAACGGCGCTGCAAATGATATTATCCTTAGAAAGTTTGACCTAAATGGACTGGCCCTTACAAATGAATTTCGTGTTAACACGATTACAAACGCAGATCAAATAGATCCTTCTATTGCTATTGATGAGAGTGGACAATTTATTGTTGTTGCATGGGAATCTGACCATTCAGGCACAAAAGATGTTTATACACAACGTTTGTTTGCACCTTCTTTTAGTGCAGAAAAAACAGGATTTGTTGATGTTTTGGATGTGAATAATGCTAATAATGCGCCCATTCTTGATAATAGTGGCATTCCTCAATTAACTGCTATTCCTGAAGATGTAGACGATGCCTCTAATCCTGGTAATACAATTGAAGATATAATCGGAAACACAATTACGGATGCTGATGGTCCTTTACAAGGAATTGCAATTACAGCGCTAGATAATTCGAATGGTGTTTGGCAATATTCTATTAACGATGGTTTCGATTGGACGGATATTAATGCCGCAAGCGATAATGCTGCATTGCTTCTTAAAGCTGATACGCATACTTCTATGCGTTTTGTACCAAATCTTAATTATAATGGACCAGCTACTTTTTCATACCGCGCTTGGGATCAAAGTGATGGAAATTCTAATGGTGCAGAAGGTGTTGATACTACTGCTAATGGCGGGACAACGGCTTTTAGTGCTAATGTTGATACCGCACAAATTACTGTAATACCTGTTAATGATGCACCCATTAATACGGTGCCTTTACTTCCGATTGAAACCAACCATAATACTGCGGTTGCAATTCCAGGCGTGTCTGTTGCAGATGTTGATATAAATGAAACAGCTGCACCGAACAATACGATTAAGGTTGATTTACTCACAGCTTTAGCCGGGGGCACAATGGAGGTCATAGCATTTGGCGGTGTTTCCATTACTGGCAATGACACACATGAGATTAGTATTACTGGAAACTTATTTGACGTTAATGAGACGTTGAAAAATTTAATTTATAAGCCTGCTACTGGTTTCACAGGTACACAAGAGATATTTATGACAAGTGACGATTTAGGTCACACAGGCGGGGATGCTTTAATCGACAATAACGATAGTTTTTTCGTTACTGTAAAACCTGTCAATGATGAACCTGAGATTTCGGCGCCCGAAAAATTCCAAGTTAATGAAGATACAAATCTTTCTTTAACAGGCATTAGTGTGAGTGATGCTGATAGTAAAATTCTTGAAGTTCGTTTTGAAGCTAATAATGGCGTCTTAGCGTTTTCTCCCGCAGGCAATACAACTATCACTGACAATGGAAGTAATGTTGTAAGTCTTGTAGGAAGTGTTAATGATATTAATGAGACTCTTTTAAATCCGGTTATCTATTCACCACCTGCTAATTTTAATGGGCATACTTTTATAGAAATCTTTGCTCAAGATGATCTAAGTGTTTCAATCATAAAAATCAAAATTGACGTTACACCTGTTAATGACGCACCTGTTGTCATTGTGCCGGGACCTCAAAATATAAGCGAAGATACAAATCTAATTCTTCCTGGTATTTCTGTTGCAGATGTTGATTTAGCTGAAACGCCTGATGGAAAACTTAAAGTGGACCTATCTGTTGAACATGGAATTTTAAATTTAACGCAAGTGGGTGATGCTGTACTTAACAATAATGGAAGTAAAGAAGTAAGCATTATCGGTAATGCTGCTGATGTAAATATAATTCTTGACTCTCTTATCTATCAAGGAGACCTAAATTTCAATGGATTTGATCTTTTAACGGTAAAAGTTGATGATCAAGGCAACACAGGCGCACCCGGCTTTTTAACGGATACAAAAACAATTGAAATTAATGTCAATCCTGTCAACGATGCGCCCATTCTTGATAATACTGGCGATCCCCGATTAACCAATATTCCTGAAGATGTGAGTAACACCTCTAACCCTGGCAATAAAATTGAAGAAATAATTGGTAGAACAATTACGGATGCTGATGGTCCTTTACAAGGAATTGCAATTACAGCGCTAGATAATAATAATGCGAATGGTTTTTGGCAATATTCTACTGATGATGGCGTCAATTGGACGGATATTGGTCCCGTAAGCGATAATGCTGCATTGCTTCTTAAAGCTGATACGCATACTTCTATGCGCTTTGTGCCAAATCTTAATTATAATGGACCAGCTACTTTTTCCTACCGTGCTTGGGATCAAAGTGATGGAAATCCTAATGGTGCAGAAGGTGTTGACACTTCTCCTAATAATGACAAAAGAATTGCAGCAACTTTTATCAATAATTTTGTCTCCCCTCCTAATAACGAAACAAGCGCTTTTAGTACTAATGTTGATACCGCACAAATTGACGTTATACCTGTTAATGACGGGCCTGTCATTACAGTACCGCTCACGCAAATTGCGAGTGAAGATACAGATCTAATGCTTCTTGGTATTTCTGTTGCAGATGTTGATTTAGCTGAAACGCCTGATGGAAAACTTAAAATGAACCTATCTGTTGAACATGGAATTTTAAATTTAACACAAGTGGGTGATGCTGTACTTAGCAATAATGGAAGTAAATCAGTCAGCATTAACGGCAATGCTACAGATGTCAATGCAATTCTTGACTCCCTTATTTATAGAGGAGACCTAAATTTTAATGGATCTGATCTTCTAACAGTCAGAGCTGATGATCAAGGTAATACAGGATCAGAGGGCCCTAAAACTGATCTTAAAACTGTCGATATTAATGTGCTATCTATCGAAGATTCACCGGAAGTTACAGCACCTGCCAATGCACAAACAAATGAGGATACAAATGTTTCCTTAGTTGGCATTAGGGTCAATGATGCTGATGATAAGAACCTTGATGTTCACTTTAATAGTACGAATGGGATCTTAACCTTTACCCCTTCGGGTGCAGTAACAATCATTAACAATGGTAGTGATTTTGTAAGAATTATGGGTAGTATTGACGATATCAATGCAACCCTTTTAAATCCTGTTATTTTTTCCCCTACACCTCAATTTAATGGTCTTGCTTCTGTAGAGGTATTTGCTTTTGCTGAAAACAATGAAGGCAGTGGACATGCACAAATCCCTATTGATGTTACACCTGTTAATGATGCACCAGTCATTACAGTGCCTGGCGCACAAAACGGTAATGAAGATGCGAATTTATCTCTTCCTGGTATTTCTGTTGTAGACACAGATCTTGCAGAAACGCCAAGTGGAAATCTTAAAGTAGATCTTTCTGCTTCGCATGGTACTTTAACATTAATATTATCGGGTAACGCTACACTTAATAACAATGGAAGTAAAGCAGTCAGCATTATTGGTAGTGCTGTAGATGTTAATGCAACTCTTGATTCCCTTATTTATAAAGGAGATCCTAATTTCAACGGATCTGATGCAATAATTGCAAAAGTTGATGATCAAGGTAATACAGGTTCAGGTGGCGTTAAAACAGATACTAAAACAATTGATATTAATGTTGATGCTGCTAATGATGCGCCTGTAGTTATTGTCCCAGGACCTCAAAATGTTAATGAAGATACAGATTTATCTCTTCCTGGCATTTCTGTTGCAGACGCAGATCTTGCTGAAGCGCCAAATGGAAACCTTAGAGTAGATCTTTCTGTTTCACATGGTACTGTAAATTTAATACAAGTCGGTGATGCTACAATTAGTAACAATGGAAGCAAAATAGTCACTATTATCGGTAATGCTACAGATATAAATGCAATTCTTGCCTCTCTTGTCTATAGAGGAGATCCTAATTTCAATGGATTCGATCTTTTAACAGTAAAAGTTGATGATCAAGGTAATGTAGGATCGGGCGGCGCTCTATCAGATGTAAAAACAATTGCAATTACGGTTAATCCAGAAATTTTACCGCTTGCTATAACACCTCAACAAATTATTGAAGATGTTCTACCTATCCCTCTCATGCCGATTGACAATATTGACCTAGTGCAATCTGTTTTTAAAAATAAAACTGTAAATCCTTCTATACCATATCTAACTGATGAAAACTTTGACGCATACGAAACACCTGAATTTGCACTTTATTCTCCGCCTATTTTAACGGATTCTTTAAAGACTAAAAACAGTTTCGAATATGCTGAATTAGGACAATTTTATGGTTTTCCAAATTCAAGATTAACCGAAATCTTAAATGACGTTCAAGATTATAGAGATAATGGAGATTTAAACACCAGAAATCTTTTGGATGAATTTGATCAAGACAACGAACAGCCTACCGATGTTATGGATAAAATTAAATCAATGCATCAATCTTTTGAACAACAAGTGTTAAAGGTTCTTAATGATACTTTTATGAATAGCTAGTTTATAAAATGAAGCAGAAATAAAACACTTGATATTTTCAATTGTTTTATTTCTGCATTAAGGCTTATTTCCCAATAACTGAAATTCGTTCTCGTTGTCCCGATCCAAAAAATTCAGGACGATACATGCTTTCCATATAAGGGGCTGGCAAGATAAAGGTTCCTTTAAAGCTCGCACGTACTAAATAACAAAGCGTAAATTGTTTTTGACTTCGCTCCGTTTTAAAACTTGCAACATAACGATCATCTCGCCCTTCTACCATCAAAGGTGTTACAACATTTGAAAGCCAAGGATAATTGTTGAGATTTTTGTGAAGATGGGCGTTATCAATTTCAAATCCTGTGGGTAACAAATCAGCAATCACAATATGTTCTTCGATTGGTTTTGCTATTTCTCCTTTCAAGACAACAACATAAAGTTCACCTTGATTAAAGTGTGCATCTGTTATTTTTGTGCCATCAATTTTACATATGTCTCGATTAATAATAAAGCCTTTATCCGTGATGACTTTATCATAAATGCCATTTTCCAGAACTTTTCCTTCAGCGACCAACGTCACAAAAAGAGGCGCCTCGCCTTTATTTTCAATGGACATGCCTTGTGTTAATTGGGCTAGATTGACATCAAAAGATAAAGCTTCTTTGCCATCGTAAGGTGTTTGATTAAACACAAAATGATGATCTTTATTTGCTTTTTGAAGATTCATGGAAGCGCGTAAAACCCAAGCCATTTCTTGTGTCGAAAGATAATTTTTGGCTGCCAACATGCCAGCAAGTTCAACTGACTTTTCAAGCACTTGTGGGTAGCCTTCAGTTGATTCAAGTACAAGAGACAATGTTAAAGCGAGATCACGTATCGCACTACCATAGATTTGATAATCGCTTGGTTTTGCTAAAAATGCTTTGTTAAACCAGGCAAAAGCTTCATTTTTATCACCTAAATAAGCGTAAGTAGCACCCACAAAAGCAGATGCAATCATTGATTTTGAAAGCGCTTTTTTATTATTATCCGCAAAATAACGAATCTGGCTTAACGCATTTTTCTGTGCTTTGGCTAAAACAAAATGCGCATAAGCTTGTTCTTGCAACAGAATAAAACGTCTATCTTTTTGGTAGTCATTAACATTTGTTTCGAGTATTGATCTTAAGTATTTATGCCCTTGTGTTAGGATGGATTCTGATATTTGAATACCTGAAACTTTAAGATTCAACATTAAATCTAATGTATAGGCCGTTGAAAATGAATCAAGTGCATAATAATCGGGCCATATAACAAAACCACCTTCAATGTTTTGAAGTGCATAAAGACGTGCTAATCTTTCATGGATTTTATCTTTATTTTCTTCAGCATTTTGCATATATCCATAAATACTACTCGCTGTTTGCTCAAGACACGCATAAGGATATTTCTGCAAATCTTGCGAAAGTTTTAAAGTACCAAAATTTGGAATTGCACCAATTTCAAGCTTTAAATTTGAAGAAGTCGGATCAAATCCATTAAGCAATGTTCCATCAATAGTAATCGGTTGATTTGGTTGAATAACTTTGAAATCACGTTTTACATGATCCATTAAAGGGGAGCGTACACTTAATTGCCAATGATTGATGCGCTCATATTTTTCAGGTCCATTTAAATTAACAGTAAAGTTAACAACATTATCAGCACTTGCATTCGCTTTTAAATCCAGCAATTGTATTTTCTTTTCGTTCTTTGCTAAATTAAAGGCAAATGCGTGAGGGTTCACAGAGATTGAACCTTCGGGTTGAATATTAATATGATAAGTGCCAACTGGTCCTTCAATGTTATGGATCATAAAGGGTGTCGAGATCGCATCATGGGGCGCCAAAAAGCGCGGCAATGCAAAATCATGTACTACTTCATCACGAACATGAATTTGTTTTTCAGCATGCGTTAATTGGTCATCTGACCATAAAACAGCCATTAAGCGCATTTGGCCTTCAAATTCAGGAATATCAAAGCTAACTTCCGTTTCGCCCGTTTCATCAAGTGGCAAAATACCTGTAAATAAACTAATGGTTTTGAAGCTTCGCCCAGGTAAAATGGACAAAAACCTCCCAAACATGCCATCCCCACCTACAAGCCCGTCATTTAAAACGGCACCAAAAGGATTAATTAATTTTCCATAAGAATCAAAAATTTTATACCCAAGGTTCAATTGGCTGGAAAAATATTTGAGTGGATCGGGTGATTTATAATTGGTTAAATTCAAAACAGCTTCATCCACAAGCGCAACAGTTGCAAAAGCATTTTTTAATTGCGGATCATATTTAAGTTTTGTTGTAAAAGTTGCATGAGGCCTTACAATTTCTTGACTCATATCAAAACTTAGAGCAGTTGATTTTAAATTTTTACTTAAATTAACCCATGAAACACCCATCGCGCGTGCAGGCATTTGTTGAGCGCTCGCGTCAATAGGACGTAAAGCCGTTGCAATCAGGTAAAACCCAGGACCCTTGCACAAGGATTCATTAAGCGTAATTTGATAAGCAAGTCCATTTTCATTCAGTTCGCCTTGAAATAAAGGCATTATTTCTTGGCCCACAGCCAAAATCATTATTTGACCTTTAAAAGGCGATTTGATGCTTGCTGTAAGAATATCGCCTTTAGCATAAGCTTGTTGATCGAGTTGTAAATCAAGTAAATCAGGACGATCAGGATGATCACTATTATAAGACCAACCACTTGAAAATCTGAATGATGATCCAATGCCGGTTTCAGCATCCGTAACCTCAACACGATAGCGGCCATATTTAATATCAAGTGAAAGCACGCTTGCTTTATCATCAAATGTTTCAACACTACCGCGTGTGATTACTTTATCTCGAATAGAATTTTCGTAATTTACATTATTTGACGATCTATACCATGTAAAATCGTGTGTTTCCTCGTAAAGCGTATATGTTAATTCAGGTTTTGCAACCAAAGTAGCGCTAGGATTAATGGCAATAATGTCGAAATTTGCTTTTGCGCCCTCAGCTACTTTTTCTTTAAAAGCAGGCTTAATACCAATATAAAAGGGCTTATGATGAATGATCGATTGCGTTGTTTTAGAAGCTGGTCTGCCCCCTTGTTCAAATACATTGATTTTAGCTTCAAGTAATAAGGGGGCATTTAAATCAGGTTGCGTCGTTATTTCTTGAGCAAGTAACATCTGTCCTTTATCATCGGTTTTGCCTTCTGTTAAAGGTAAACGGATAGGCGTAAAAGAATCTTCTTCAAAACCAAAAAAGACATTTTTCCATTCTTTAAAGGGTGTTTCGGCTTTTTTAAGCTCGACTTCACCATTGACCATCAAATCATTACCAGGCGCACCGTAATAATAATTAACGTCTATTTGTGTTTCAAATTTTTCAGTAATCTGCATAATTTCATGTAAATTGTGTAATCGAACATCAATTTTAGGCGGTACGAAATCATTCACGTCAAAAGATGATTCAGCAATAGGTGTGCCCTTTGGATCTTGGTAAATAGCTGCTTTCCAAAGGCCTTGAGGGGAAGAAGGCGGCAAAGTATAATCCCACGCATAACTACCAGCACCCTGATCATCGCTTAGTGCATAATAGGCTTCTTGCATATTGGGTTTCGTAAGTTTGAGTGTTATTTTTTCATTTAGAATGGGTTTCTGATTTAAATCACGAAGCAACCCAACAAAATGAACGTCTTCCCCAGGACGGTAAATACCGCGCTCAGCATAAAGATAGCCATCCATATGGTGCTTATGATCACGCCCTTGAACACCACGATCTTTAAAGTCAAAACCTACAGACGAAAATTTTAAAAATGCAAAATCTTTAGCATCTTTTTCAGCAAAAATAAGCTCAGGACGATTACCATCTAATCCTTGCGTTAACGATTTTACAAAAAATCCATGACCTTTTTCATCTGTCGTTGTTGTGCCTAAAATTTTATTACTTTTAGAAACAAGCTGTAATTTTACCCCTGTTAGAGGCATGGAATTTTCCAAAGAATGCGCAAAAACATGGGCACCATCAGGACCATCATAGGTTGAAATACCAATGTCGCTGACTAAAAACCATTGTCCTGAAAAATCACTTTCATAATTCGAATAATTAAGCTCTTTTAACCTTGCGCCTAACACATAAATTCCGGGATCTAATTGTTTGTGAATAAGTTTGTTGAGCGGAATGCCATGCGTTAAAGTATCATTTAAAGGACCATCCGTGCTAAGTTTACCATTCCATATTTTTTCAGCATTGTTTTCCCCTATTTGTTTTACGGTCCATGTTGTTAAATTATTTAAAAACTCATATGGATTAACAGCTAAAAGTCCACGTTCAGGTACATGATAAAGCTCTAAAAAGGCTTCCTTCGCATTTATAGTATTAAGTGGCAATATCTGAGGTCCAGAAGAGGGTAAAATATATCCTTTTTCACGAAAACTTAAACGTGGTTTCCGATGGTCAATGTAAATCGCAAACTTTTGTTCTTTTTCAAGAATTAATTTATTTACACTTTGAATACCTGGCTTTAAAATTACATTGTAATCCTTACCATAGATAAATCCATCGATGCATAAATTACTTTGGCGTCCGCTTACGCGAAAATCTTGGAGCGCAGGCTCAACGCTCACGAATTGTCCATAATCAATGCCACGATTTTTAGGCAGCGGATGTGTCAATTTAAAGCATGCTGAAGCAACGCCCTGGTTATCAGGTTTGTCAATTTCATAAGCCGCAAATTTAGGCGGATAATTCATTATTAAAGCATCAATTTTAGCTTTGATTTCTTGTTCTGAAGCAATTTGTACGGCTTGTTGTTTAAGTGTTTCATCACTTTCAGGTAAATCGCCTGATACCCATAAAATAATCGCTTCTTCAAGGGGTATTGTTGCAAGTTTATTGGTTAAAAAAGCAATTTTTTTAGCTTTATTTGTTTTGTCAGAAGCATATTCCTTTTCTTGTTGAACAAAAGTATAGAGATATAAAAACCAATTATGATAATTTTTAGGATTTTGAGCAATTATTTTTTCTAAATTACTGATTGCGCTATAATAATCTTTGTTTTGAATCGATCCACGCGTTTCTGTTTTCAATTTTAAAAGCTGATTTTCAGAGACATTTGCTTGTTTTTTTTTAAGGAGTTCATTAAAGTATTCTTCCGCAGTCATTTCAAAGGGTTTGACGGCAGGTTTATTTTTTTGCGCTATTTCAATAAGCGCGGGTTGCACTTCTTCAGTTTCACAAAAACCTTCGAAACTTAGAAAAGTAGCGATAAAGAAGACGAATAAAAATGTTGTGCGCATGGGGAGCCCCTTAAAAAAATCAGCTTCCATGAGATTAAACCAAGCACCTTTCCAAGTCAAAAGGAAAACCATAACTATGTCACCACGTCAAAAACTAACATTATTATTCAATGAATTATTTAAATCTGTTGGTTCTGCGCCAAGTTTTGGAGATGTTAAATTATCTGATCGACCAGATCTTGCTGATTTTCAATGCAATGGTGCCATGCAGGCGTCTAAGGCTCAAAAACAAAATCCACGGATTCTGGCTGAATCTATTAAAGAACTTGCTGAAAAAACAACGCAAGATTATGATTTTTCATTAGCAGGTCCTGGATTTATTAATATTAGTTTAAAAGATACGCTCATTTTAAAATACATTAATGCATTATCTAAAGATCCACAATTAGGCTTTGAAAAACCTATAAAGTCAGAAAAAATAATTATTGATTATGGCGGCCAAAACATTGCCAAACCCATGCATGTGGGTCATTTAAGATCAAGTGTTATTGGCCAATCCTTAAAATATTTATTACGTTTTATGGGTCACGATGTAATAGGCGATATCCATATGGGTGATTGGGGCACGCAGATGGGTATGCTGATCATTGCCATTGAAGAAAAATGGCCGGATTTACCATATTTTGACATTGCTTTTCAAGGTGATTACCCCAAAACATCGCCTGTGAATTTACAAGATTTAGATATTATTTATCCTGACATTTCAGGAAGATGTAAGGAAAATAAAGAACTCGCTGAGAAAGCACGTTTGGCCACTTTTGAATTGCAATCAGGTAGACGTGGCTATAAGGCTCTGTGGCAGCATTTCGTCGACATTTCAGTAGCTGACATCAAAGTTGATTTAGATATCTTAGGCGTTAATTTTGAGCAATGGTTCGGTGAAAGTCGTTACCAACAAATGGCTGAAAACCTTATTCAAGACTTTGAATCACGCAAAGTTGCTTATGTGAGCGATGGGGCTTTGATTATTGATGTTGCCAAAGAAAATGATAAAACAGAAATCCCCCCTTTATTGTTGCGTAAAAAAGATGGCGGCCTTATTTATGCATCAACTGATCTTGCCTGCATCCAAGAGCGTATCGATGTTTTTAAAGCTGATCGAATTTTATATGTTGTTGATCAGCGTCAAGCCTTACATTTCGAACAAGTATTCAGAGCGGCAAACAGTTCAGGTCTATTGAAAGAATCAAGTTGTAAACATTTGGGCTTTGGAACAGTCAATGGCCCTGATGGCAAACCCTTTAAAACGAGGGTTGGTGGCGCCATGAAATTAAAAGAGTTGATCCAAACACTGATTCAAGAAGCCAAAAACAGATTACATGAAGAGGGTATTGCAGAAAATTTACCCGAAGATGAATTTAACGATATTGCACAAAAAGTTGCCATGGCAACGCTTAAATTTGGCGATTTGCAACATGATCGCGTTCATGATTATATTTTTGATATTGCTAAATTTTCACGTTTTGAAGGTAAAACAGGCCCCTATCTTTTATATGCTGCCGTTCGCATTAAGTCTTTGTTAAAACAAGCTGAAAATAAAGATTTTGTATCCTCGCCTTTGAAAGATATTAATCCATCGACACGTGCGCTTTCATTGTTATTACTTCAATTTCCAGATTCTATTGAACATGCAGCAGACCGTTATTTGCCCAGTGTTTTATGTGAATATGCGTACCAATTGGCCAAAGAATTTAGTCGTTTTTATACCAATTGTCATATTTTGAGTGAGGAAAATAGTGATATTCGTGGTGGATATTTGATGTTAACGCATTTGACGCTTAAAGTTCTTGAAACAACTTTAAGTATATTAGGCATAGAAGCCCCTGAAAGGATGTAACATGTTAGAAGTCGGTCAAAAAGCCCCTGATTTTAAAGTCTTAAATGATGAAAATAAAGAAATTTCGTTATCTGATTTTTTAGGCCAAAAAATTGTACTTTATTTTTATCCCAAAGATGATACATCAGGCTGCACCAAAGAAGCATGTAATTTTAGAGATCAATTACCTGCTTTTCAAAATCTCAAGGCCGTTATTTTAGGTGTTTCAAAAGATAATGTTGCGTCGCATCAGAAATTTAAAGCTAAATATGATTTACCTTTTATGCTTCTTGCGGATGAAAAGCTTGAATTCTGTCAGGCGTATGGAGTTTGGGTTGATAAATCCATGTACGGAAAAACATATAAAGGCATAGAACGTTCGACTTTTTTGATTGATGAAAAAGGAATCATCGCCCATATCTGGCGAAAAGTTAAAGTTGAGGGGCATGATCAGGATGTGTTGAAAATTATTGGTATGTAGAATTGCCAAATATTTTTTACTATAATTTAAAACCCAAAATTTTTATAAATAGATTTATTAAAATGGTGAATCAGTTTTTGTGTTGAAAAAAGATTCATTTTTTCTTTCAAATCATAAATTTGCGATTCAATTGTGCGCGGCGATTTTTCAAGAAAATTACTAATTT
>JAUXUR010000051.1 GCA_030680745.1 Alphaproteobacteria bacterium | reverse complement strand
GTGGCGTTGTTAAAGTCGGCGAAGAAATGGAAATTGTTGGCGTTAAACCAACACAAAAAACAATCGTCACTGGCGTTGAAATGTTCCGTAAGCTTCTTGATCAAGGTCAAGCAGGCGATAATATCGGCGCACTTCTTCGTGGTACAAAGCGTGAAGATGTTGAACGTGGTCAAGTTTTAGCAAAACCAGGTACAATTAATCCTCATACAAAATTCACTTGCGAAGCTTATATTCTTAGCAAGGAAGAAGGTGGTCGTCATACGCCATTCTTTACCAATTATCGTCCACAATTCTACTTCCGTACAACGGATGTGACCGGTGTTTGCACATTACCATCTGGTATGGAAATGGTTATGCCTGGTGACAACGTAACACTTGATGTAGAATTGATTTGCCCAATCGCTATGGACGAAGGCTTACGTTTCGCGATTCGCGAAGGTGGTCGTACAGTTGGTGCTGGCGTTGTTGCGAAAATCATTGCTTAATTAAGAATTTTCTGTCAGAGTGTCTGAACTTCAGTCTGCTCTGACAGATTATATTATAGTTGCGCGCAAGCGTAGCTTTTAATGGATGCTATAATGGAAAACCAGAATATTAGAATAAGACTAAAGGCTTACGATCATCGCGTTCTTGATCAATCTGCTAACGAGATTGTCAATACGGCGAAAAGAACCGGAGCCCGCGTGTGTGGACCAATTCCATTGCCCACGCATATCCATAAGTTCACAGTCAACCGTTCACCGCACATCGACAAAAAGTCGCGTGAACAGTTCGAAATGAGAACACACAAACGATTATTGGATATAATTGAACCAACCCCTCAGACCGTTGACGCGCTCATGAAGTTAGAGCTTGCAGCTGGTGTTGATGTTGAGATTAAGCTATAGAGGTGAAATAAATGCGCACCGGTCTAATTGCTGAAAAGCTAGGGATGATGCGAATATTTACAGAAACTGGTGAACATGTTCCTGTAACCGTATTAAAAATTGACAATTGTCAAGTTGTCAATGTCAAGACTAAAGAACGTGATGGATATACTGCGCTTCAACTTGGTGTTGGTGCTGCAAAGATAAAAAACACATCAAAACCAATGCGTGGTCATTACGCAATAGCTAAGGTTGAGCCAAAAAAACATATGCGCGAATTTCGTGTGTGTGATGATGCGGTTGTAGCTATCGGCGCTCAATTATTGCCATCACATTTTGTGGTTGGACAATTTGTTGATGTCGTCGGCAAAAGCCTTGGTAAGGGTTTTGCGGGTGCTATGAAGCGTCACAATTTTCATGGGCTTCGTGCATCGCATGGTGTGTCACTCACGCATCGTAGTCATGGTTCTACGGGTAATCGTACAGATCCAGGTAAAGTTTTCAAAAACAAGAAAATGGCTGGTCAATTAGGTGCCGAACGCGTTACTGTTCAAAATTTACGTGTTGTTTCAACTGACGATGAACGCGGTCTTATTTTTGTTAAAGGGCCAGTACCTGGTCATAAAGGTTCATATCTTTATGTAAGTGATGCATTCAAGCGTCAACTTCCAGAATCTGCACCTTACCCCGCAGCATGTATTATGCCTCAGGCCTCTGCTCAAGAAGTGCAACAAGTTGCATCTCCTGTGCAAGAAACCGAGCAATGATTGTAGAGGGATTCAGAGATGCAGTTTAATTTAGTAAATTTAAAAAACGAAAATCTTGGTCAGCTTGATTTATCTGATCATATTTTCGCGGGACCTGTAAGGCAGGACATTTTAGCCCGTGTTGTTTTATGGCAATTGGCCAAAAGACGTGCTGGGACGCATTCTGCAAAAAATATTAGCGCCGTAACGGGTACAACAAAGAAACCTTGGAAGCAAAAAGGGACTGGTCGTGCCCGTCAAGGTAGCTTAAGATCTGTACAGTTCAGAAAAGGTGCTGTTGCACATGGTCCAGTACCAAGATCGCACGAACATTCTTTAACTAAAAAGGTTAGACAGTTTGGTTTAAGAAGCGCTATCGCTTCTAAGCGTGAAGCTGGCAATTTAATTATTGTTGATAATCTTCATGTTGAAAACCATAGAACAAAAGAAATGATTAATACGCTTCAAAATATGGGTATTCAATCAGCACTCTTTATTGATGGTTCGGCCGTTAACGAATCGTTCAAATCAGCTATTTGCAATATTAAAAATATTGATGCGCTTCCATCAATTGGTGCAAATGTCTACGACATTTTACGTCGTGAAAAATTGATTTTAACGAAAGAAGCAGTAGAAAATTTAGAGGCTCGCTTATAATGAAACGTGGATGGGGTTGTTATCAACCGAAAAAACCAATTTCTGATGAAAAGATTTATCAGACAATTACACGTCCGATCGTAACAGAAAAGACAACAACTATTGGTCAGTTTGGACAAATAGTATTTGAAGTGCCTTTAACTGCGACGAAAGAAGACGTTAAGCAAGCTGTTGAAAAAATTTTCAAAGTTAAGGTTGAGCGCGTAAATACGCTTATCCGTAAAGGAAAGACAAAAATCTTCAAAGGTAGACGTGGCCAACGATCTGATATGAAAAAAGCCATTGTCACTGTTAAAGAAGGTCAATTTATTGATGTGACGGCTGGGGTCTAAGATGGCACTTAAAAGTTTTAAACCAACAACGCCTTCAACACGACAACTTGTTATAGTTGATCGTAGTGAGCTCTGGAAAGGGAAACCTGAAAGGACACTCACGGAAGGTTTAAACAAAAAAGCAGGTCGTAATAATAGCGGCCGTATAACTGTTTGGCACCAAGGTGGCGGTCATAAAAGACGGTATCGTTTGATCGACTTCAAACGTACCAAATGGGACATGTCAGCAACTGTTGAACGGATTGAATATGATCCAAACCGAACAGCTTTTATTGCGTTGATTAAATATGAAGATGGTGAATTAGCCTATATTTTAGCACCGCAACGTTTGTCAGCTGGTGATAAAGTTATTGCTGGTAATAAAGTTGACGTGAAGCCTGGCAATGCAATGCCACTTAAAAGTATGCCCGTTGGTACCATCATCCATAATATCGAGATGAAACCTGGTAAAGGCGGTCAATTGGCACGTTCAGCTGGAACTTATGCACAGCTTGCAGGTCGTGATGGTGCGAATGCGCAAATTAAACTTACTTCTGGTGAGTTGCGTTTGATTTCATCTGATTGTATTGCAAGTGTTGGCGCTGTTTCCAATCCAGACCAAAAGAACATCAACCTTGGTAAAGCTGGTCGTAGCCGTTGGCTTGGACGTCGTCCGGTTGTCCGTGGTGTTGCCATGAATCCAATTGATCACCCTCATGGTGGTGGTGAAGGTAAAACATCAGGTGGACGTCATCCAGTGACGCCATGGGGTAAATCAACTAAAGGTAAGCGTACTAGAAATAATAAGCGCACAGATGCATTTATTATTCGTAGACGTTATCAATCGTAAGGACGTTTGAATATGGCTCGTTCAATTTGGAAAGGACCTTTTGTCGACGGATTCTTAATTAAAAAAGCTGAGGCTGTTAAGGATTCTGGACGAAAGGAAATTATTAAAACTTGGTCACGCAGATCAACAATTATTCCGCAATTTGTTGGCGTTACCTTTGGTGTTTATAACGGTAAAAAATTTATTCCTGTATATGTGACTGAACATATGATTGGACATAAATTGGGTGAATTTTCAGCAACCCGTACCTATTATGGTCATACTGCTGACAAGAAAGCGAAGAGAGGCTAATATGTCACGTATTGCACATCTTGAAAACGAAGCTGTTGCTGTTCGTGATAATATTCGCACAAGCACGCGTAAATTAGACATGGTTGCAGCCCTTATTCGGGGCATGCGCGCCGCTGATGCTCTAACAACTCTCACTTTTTGTAAAAAAAGAGTTGCAATAGAAGTGAAAAAGGCGTTAAAATCTGCGATTGCCAATGCAGAAAATAATAACTCCTTGGACGTTGATAGTCTCTATGTTCAGGAAGCTTATGTTGGTAAAGGCATTAAGATGCGTCGTTTTAGGCCACAAGCCAAAGGACGTGCCGCACCGATTATTAAAATGTTTAGTCGATTGACCATCATTGTTGCAGAAAGGGAGCTTAATTAATGGGACAGAAGGTTAACCCCATTGGTTTAAGGTTAGGAATCAATAGAACTTGGGATTCAAGATGGTTTGCTGGTAAAAACTATGCAACCTATCTCCACCAAGATTTAAAGATACGTGAATATGTTCACGCTAAACTTTCACAAGCTGGTATTAGCCGCGTCGTTATTGAACGCGCTGCTAGTAAAGCAAGAATTACAATCCATTCTGCAAGACCTGGTGTTGTTATCGGTCGTAAGGGTGCTGATATTGATAAATTGCGTGCTGAGCTCACAAAAATCAATAAATCAGAAGTCACTTTAAATATCGTAGAAGTACGTAAACCTGAACTTGATGCAAAGCTTGTTGCTAAAAATATTGCAGAACAGCTTGAAAGACGTGTTGGTTTTAGACGTGCGATGAAAAAAGCAATGCAAGCTTCTTTCAGAGCGGGTGCGTTGGGTCTTCGTATTAATACAAGTGGTCGTTTAGGCGGCGCTGAAATTGCACGTATGGAATGGTATCGTGAAGGACGTGTGCCTTTACATACATTGCGCGCTGATATAGATTATGGTGAAGCAACTGCACGTACAACAGCTGGTGCTGTTGGCGTAAAAGTATGGATTTATCGTGGTGATATTATGGATCATGATCCATATGCACTCGATAAAAAAATGTCAGATCAACAAAACACTCGTGTAGCACTTTGAGAGTAGATCATGTTAGCGCCAAAAAAAACTAAATTTAGAAAGGCACATAAAGGTCGTATTCATGGCCTTGCGAAGGGTGCCACAACATTGCATTTTGGTTCCTATGGTATGAAAGCCCTAGAACCAGGTCGTGTAACAGCGCGTCAAATCGAGTCAGCTCGACGTGCGATTACACGTTGTATGAAACGTGCAGGGAAACTCTGGATACGCATTTTCCCTGATGTTCCTGTATCAAGTAAACCAGCTGAAGTTCGTATGGGTAGTGGAAAAGGTTCTGTGGAATATTGGGCCGCCCGTGTGAAGCCAGGTCGAATAATGTTTGAACTTGAAGGGGTCTCGAAAGAGGTTGCTCAAGAAGCATTGGGATTAGCCGGGGAAAAACTCGCTATTGGCTGGAAAATCGTATCACGCATCGGAGTTGAGCAGTAGGATGAAAGCTACAGAATTACGACTAAAAGAGAATGCTCAATTGAAAGAAGATTTAGTTCAGTTACGTAAAGAACAATTAAGTCTTCGTTTTCAAAGAGCAAACGGCAAGCTAAAAAACACAGCACGTTTTAAAATTATAAGACGTGATATAGCTCGGTTAAAGACTGTGATGACTGAAACATTACAAACAACGAATTAAAGGTGTAAAATGCCAAGACGTGTATTACAAGGGGTTGTTGTTTCAGACAAATGTAACAAGACAGTAACCGTAAAAATTGAACGTATGTATAAGCATCCTATTTATAAGAAGTTTATTAAACGTTCGAAAAAATATGCCGCCCATGATGAGCTAAACCAGTTCAAAATTGGTGATCTCATAAAAATTATTGAAACACGGCCCTTATCTAAATCGAAAAGATGGGAAGTCGTTATTGAAAATAATTAGTTAATAAGTTTGCCTTATTAAGGAATTAGGAATGATACAGGTTGAATCAAGATTGCAAGTTGCCGACAACTCAGGTGCCCGCGAAGTGCAATGTATTAAAGTTTTAGGTGGCACAGGCAGGCGCACAGCGTCGGTTGGTGATGTCATCGTGGTTGCTGTGAAGGATGCAATTCCCCGCGGTAAAGTTAAAAAAGGTGACGTACAACGTGCTGTCATCGTGCGTACGGTTAAAGCTGTGCGTCGTATTGATGGTAGTTATATTCGATTTGATCGTAATGCAGCTGTCCTTATCAATAAAGCAGGTGATCCAATAGGCACACGTATTTTTGGACCTGTTACACGTGAGTTAAGAAGTAAGGGTTATATGAAAATTATTTCTCTTGCGCCAGAGGTGCTATAAATGGCTATAAAAATGAAAATAAAGCGTGGTGACGACGTTGTTGTCATCGCAGGAAAAGACAAGGGTAAAACTGGGAAAGTACGTGAAGTATTCCCAAAAGAATCCCGTGTGAAGGTTGAAGGCATCAATATTGTCAAGAAACATAAAAAACCAACGCAATTAGACGCGGGTGGGATTGTTGACAAAGAGCTTTCAATTCATGTATCTAATGTAGCACATATAGATCCAGAATCCCAAAAACCTACGCGCATTGGTTATAAGTTAGTTGATGGTAAAAAATCTCGCTTTGCTAAAGCAAGTGGATCTCTTATTGATAGGTAATGTGAATCAAAATGGTCCGTTTAAGAAAAAAATATAATGACGAAATTAAGCAAGCTCTTATAAAAGAGTTTTCTTATAAAAATTCGATGCAAGTGCCAAAACTTGAAAAAATTGTTATTAATATGGGTGTTGGCGAAGCTGCACGTGATTCTAAAAAAATTGATTCAGCCGTATCTGATTTAACGTTGATTTCTGGTCAAAAGCCGCAAGTAACGAAAGCAAAAAAATCTATTGCTGCTTTCAAGCTTCGTGAAGGCATGAATCTTGGTTGCAAAGTTACTTTGCGTGGCGATCGGATGTTTGAATTTCTAGATCGTCTTGTGACTATCGCTTTACCTCGTGTACGCGATTTCAGAGGTCTCTCTGATAAAAGCTTCGATGGTCGTGGTAATTATGCGCTTGGTTTAAAAGAGCAAATCGTTTTCCCGGAAATCAATTACGATAAAATTGATAAAGTACGTGGAATGGATATTATTATCGTTACGAGTGCAAAAACAAATGCTGAAGCAAAATCTTTGCTCGTCGCATTTGATGTGCCAATCATTAAAAGGTAATTGAGCAATGGCGAAAACAAGTTCAGTTGAAAAAAATAAAAGAAGACAAAAACTCGTCGTGCAATTTAAGGCAAGACGTTCTTCTTTAAAAACCATCATTCAAAATAAAGAAGTGACTGATGAAGATAGATTTGATGCTGTTTTAAAACTTGCACAACTTCCACGCAACAGCGCACGTGTACGTGTTCGTAATCGCTGTGAGCTGACAGGTCGTCCAAGAGGATATTATCGTAAATATAAACTTGCTCGCGTTGCGCTCAGGTTATTGTGTTCTTCAGGGATGATCCCTGGTGTTGTTAAATCAAGTTGGTAGGATAATCACATGGTCATGAGTGATCCAGTTGCTGATATGTTAACACGAATTCGTAATGCCCAGCAGGCAGGACTCAACCGTGTAACATGTGCAGTCTCTAAACATAAAGAACAAATTCTTAATCTTATGCAACGTGAAGGTTATATTCGCGGTTTCAAGCATCGAGAAATAAGACCAGGCATCGCTGAATTTGATGTCGATTTGAAATATTATGATGGGGCACCTGTTATTTCTTTCATTAAAAAAATTTCCAAACCAGGAAGACGTATGTATTCAGATGTGAATGCGTTACCAAAAGTCTATAATGGTTTAGGAATTGCAATTATTTCAACGCCCAAAGGTTTGATGACGGATGCTGAAGCACGTCAGGCAAATGTTGGTGGTGAAGTTATTTGCCAGATTTTCTAGGAGCGATTTAATGTCCCGTGTAGGTAAATATCCCGTTTCTATTCCTGAAGGCGTTGCTGTCACAATAGATAACAATATTGTAAAAGCAAAAGGCAAATTGGGTGAGTTATCACTTCAATTGACACCGCTTGTGATTGTTGAGAAACATGATAATTTAATTCAAGTTAACCCTGTTGATAAAGACGAGAAAAAATCTCGTATGATGTGGGGAACAACTAAAAGATTAATTGAGAACATTGTTAAAGGTGTATCTCAAGGCTTTGTAAGAAATCTTGAAATTAACGGCGTTGGTTTTAAGGCTGCAATCCAAGATAAGGTTTTAGTTTTAAATCTTGGCTTTAGTCATGAAATTCGTTATCCTATTCCTCAAGATATTACTATTGTCTGTCCTAAACCTACTGCAATTACCATTTCTGGTACCAACAAAGAAAAAGTTGGCAAAATTGCATCTGATATACGTGGTTATAAACCACCTGAACCTTACAAAGGTAAAGGCATAAAGTATGATGATGAAGTAGTTTTAAGAAAAGAAGGTAAGAAGAAATAACCGTAATTAAGTGGTCCTAAAATGAAATTGAACCAAAATTTCGAGCGTCGTAGAACAAGAGAACGTCATAGATTAGCCCAGGTTAATAATGGACGTATGCGTCTTACTGTATTTCGCTCCAATTCAAATATTTATGCTCAAATTATTGATGATAATAAATCTATAACATTGGCATCTGCGTCTTCTTTAGATAAAGCTTTATCTATTAAAGGTAAAGGCAACGTAGAATCAGCAATTGCAGTTGGCAAACTTATTGCAGAACGTGCGAAAACTAGTGGTGTGACTCAAGTGTTTTTTGATCGTGGTGGATATCTTTTCCATGGCCGTATCAAAGCGTTGGCCGATGCTGCTCGTGAAAATGGTTTAGAATTTTAAGGAAAATATGATGGCACGTCAATCATCTGCAGAACGTCAACCCAGAGATGAAGTTGAATTATTTGAGAAGCTTGTTTCCGTAAACCGTGTTGCAAAAGTTGTTAGAGGCGGACGTCGTTTCGCTTTCGCCGCAATTATTGTCGTTGGTGATGGTAAAGGACGCGTTGGTTTTGCAACAGGTAAGGCACGTGAAGTACCTGAAGCTGTGACAAAGGCGACGACAAAAGCTAAACGTAATATGCTTCGTGTCTATTTGCGTGAAGGTCGTACACTCCATCATGATGTAACTGGTTGCTATGGTGCTGGTTCTGTTGTTTTAAGGTCTGCGCCTGCTGGTACTGGTATTATTGCTGGTGGACCAATGCGTGCGATTTTTGAAGCATTGGGCATTCAAGACATTGTTGCAAAATCAATTGGTAGTACAAATCCACATAATATGATTCGTGCAACTTTAAACGCATTACAAAATTTATGTGCGCCTAAAGTTGTCGCGCAAAAACGTGGTAAAAGAATCGGCGAGATTATCGGCCGACGTGATGGTGAATAGGATCATGACAAAACAAAAAACAGTTACTTTAAAGCAAGTTAAAAGCCCTATCGGTAGACCGAAAGATCAAACGGCTACATTGATAGGATTGCGTTTAAATAAAATGAATCGTACATCTACAATTATCGATACACCTGAAAATCGTGGTATGATTCAAAAAGTTGCTCACTTAATACAAATAGTCGAATAATTGGTGCGTCATGAAACTTAATGAAATTAGAGATAATCCAGGGGCACGTCAGCCTAGAAAACGCGTAGGACGTGGTATTGGTTCTGGACTTGGTAAAACATCCGGTAAAGGTCAAAAAGGTCAGAAATCACGTAAAGGTGTTTCTATTGGTACCTTCGAGGGTGGTCAAATGCCACTTTACAGACGTTTGCCTAAACGTGGTTTTGTGAATATTTTCAGAAAAGATGTTTCTATCATCAATTTTGAACTCATTCAACAAGCCATCGACCGTGCATCCCTTAGTAAAGATGTCGTTATTAGTGCTGAAGTTTTAAAAGAAGCTGGTGTCATTCGTAAGAATGCAGGCATCGTTAAACTTCTCGCTAAAGGTGAACTTAAACAACCTTTACAATTTAAAATTCAAGCAGCTTCTACTGCCGCTATTGAAAAAGTTAAATCCCTTGGTGGCAATGTCACACTTTTAGATGCTAATGTTTAATTGATAGAATATTAGAATTGATTTGCAAGGGTAAACAGATGGGAAGAGAGTATTTATAATGGCATCAGCAGCAGAACGTCTTGCCTCGAATATTAATTTTGGCTCTTTTTCGAAAGCGACTGAGCTTAAAAAACGCATTTGGTTTACCCTATTGGCGCTTGTCATCTATAGGCTAGGTACTTTTATTCCCATACCTGGTATTGATGCTAGTGTGTTGGCTGAAGTGTTTACGAAACACAAAAGTGGTGTATTCGGTATATTTGATACTTTCTCTGGTGGTGCTCTTGGTCGTATGACCATTTTTGCTCTTAACGTTTTTCCTTACATTTCTGCATCGATCATCATGCAATTGATGACAACTGTTTCACCGAAGCTTGAAGCCTTAAAAAAAGAAGGTGAATCAGGACGAAAAAAAATCAATCAATATACACGCTATGGAACGGTTTTTCTGGCGGCCCTTCAAGGTTATGGTATTGCCGTAGGACTTGAATCGATGGTTGGTTCTTCAGGTTCTGCTGTCATGGAGCCTGGTTACTTTTTCAGATTAATTGCGGTTACCACCATTGTTGGTGGTACAATGTTCCTCGTTTGGTTGGGTGAACAGATTACCTCTCGTGGTATTGGTAATGGTGTGTCGCTCATTATTTTCGCAGGTATCGTTGCCGGTATTCCTTCTGGTCTTGGGACTTTATTTGAGTTAGGTCGAACAGGCGAGTTATCGACAATTGCAATCATCGCTATATTGATCTTAGCTTTAGGTGTTGTTGCTTTTGTTGTCTTTATGGAACGTGCGCAAAGACGTATTTTGATCCAATACCCACAACGTCAAGCAGGGCCACGTAGTGCATTACAAGCTGAGTCAACTCATTTGCCATTGAAACTGAACGTTTCGGGTGTTATCCCTCCAATCTTTGCCTCTGCTTTGTTGTCTGTTCCTATGACTATTATGGCTTTTGGTGATCAAACAGCACCGGGACCAGTTAAATCCTTCTTTTTGAATTGGGTAGGGCAGGGTAAACCTCTCTATATAGTCATACTTGCACTGCTTATTATATTCTTTGCCTTCTTTTACACGGCAATTGTTTTCAATCCGCAAGAAACATCTGAAAATCTTCGTAAAAATGGTGGTTTTGTCCCAGGTATTAGACCAGGTAAAAATACAGCAGATTATCTTGATTATGTTTTAACGCGTCTAACTGTTGTTGGTTCTTTATATCTTGTTCTCGTCTGTATTTTGCCTGAGCTTTTACGGTTAAAATATGCGATTCCGTTCACCATTGGTGGTACCAGCTTGCTGATTGTCGTGTCTGTGACTATTGATACGATCACGCAAATTTATTCACATCTTATTGCTCAACAATATGAAAGCCTTATTAAAAAGGCTAAATTAAAGGGTAGGTAAAATGAATATAATTCTTTTGGGTGCACCGGGAAGCGGGAAGGGTACACAAGCTGCTCTTCTTTCTGAGAAGTTTGATCTACAGCATATATCAACAGGCGAATTGTGCCGTAAGGAAGTTTCTAAGGGAACAACACTCGGTTCAAAACTTGCTGAAATTATGAAAGCTGGCCAACTTATTCCTGATATTCTTATCATTGATATTTTGAAGCAGCATTTACTTGAATCATCAAAAAGCAATAAAGGTTTTATTTTTGATGGTTTTCCGAGAACAATTAGCCAAGCGAAAGATTTAGACCACATGCTTGCTGATTTAAAATTGACAATTGAACATGTGATACAGATCAATGTTGATAAAAACTACATTGTTTCTAGGCTTTCTTCACGCACATCATGTGCTCAATGTGGTCATGTTTATAATGATAAAACAAACCCTACCTTGGTGTCTGGCGTTTGTGATAAATGTGGCAGCACAGAATTTATACACCGTCAAGACGATAATGAAGAAATTATCTTGAAAAGACTTGACGTTTACAGTACTCTAACAGCTCCACTCATTCCTTATTATCAAGGGATGGGTAAATTGCATCAGATTGATGGCAATACGGACGTAGAAACTGTATCTAATCGGATAGAGAATTTACTAAACGCTGATAAGGTTAGTCCTAAATCAGCATCAGTTTAGTGAACGTAATTTTTTGACTTAGTTTTTAAAACGAAGGTTTTTAAGAAAAAGCTCAGAAAAACAGTGAACCGGCGCAGAATGTATTTGACTATATGTTCGTACCGGCCCCATATTGTTTGGGGAATGAATTGAAATCAAACTTCACCCGTGAAAAGGTAAAGTTTAAGTAACTTAATTTAAAGGAGATACAAGTGGCGCGTATTGCAGGCGTTAATATTCCTTCTCAGAAGCGTGTAGTTATTGGTCTAAGATACATATATGGTATTGGTCCAAAGTTCGCAAATGAAATTTGTAACAAGGCGAAGATAGAGGAATCACGCCGTGTCCATCAATTGACGGACGAAGAAATTTTAAAAATACGTGAAATTATTGATGCTGCCTATACAGTTGAAGGTGATTTAAGACGCATGGTCTCTATGAACATTAAACGTCTTATGGATTTAGGCTGTTATCGTGGATTACGTCATCGTAAAGGCTTGCCCGTTCACGGACAAAGAACTCATTCGAATGCGCGTACCCGCAAAGGGCCTGCAAAAGCGATTGCTGGTAAAAAGAAATAACATTTCTTAATGGATTAGATTATGGCTAAAACGACTCAAACACGTTTGAAAAAAAAAGAAAAAAAGAATATTGCGGTAGGTGTAGCACATGTGAGTGCAACATTTAATAATACTATTGTTACAGTATCTGATGAGCAAGGAAACGTTATTGCTTGGTCATCTTCTGGCGCAAATGGTTTTAAAGGATCCCGTAAATCCACGCCTTTTGCTGCACAGATTGCAGCTGAAATTGCTGGTAAAAAAGCAATGGAACATGGCATGAAAACAATTGATATTGAAGTTTCAGGACCTGGTTCTGGACGCGAATCAGCATTAAGAGCCTTACAATCTGTAGGTCTTTCAGTTTCGTCTATTCGTGATGTAACGCCAATCCCTCATAATGGTTGCCGTCCACGCAAAAGACGTCGTGTATAAAGTGAAGAACCATACAAATTGGTTTTATATCTCGGGTAAGAGGTTTGAACAGTGATACAGAAAAATTGGAAAGAATTAATTAAGCCATCAAGGCTTGATGTCAAAACAAGTGATGACATCAGAAGAACAGCATCGATTGTGATTGAACCATTAGAACGTGGTTTCGGCCATACAATCGGGAATGCTCTTAGACGCATTTTATTATCATCACTTCAAGGTTCTGCGCCAACGGCTGTTCAAATTGATGGTGTTTTACACGAATTCTCAACCGTTCCTGGTGTTGGTGAAGACGTAACAGACATTATATTGAATTTGAAGAATTTGGCAGTGCGATCGATTAGTGGTGGCCTACGTAAAGTTAAGCTTAAAGCTGACAAACCAGGCCCTGTTACAGCTTCTATGATTGAAACTGGCCATGATCTTGAAATTGTTAATCCAGAACTTGTTATTTGCACTTTAGATAAAGGCGCAAAAATTGATATGGAAATTACGATTGATTCTGGCAAAGGCTATGTGTCAGCGGCACAAAATCGTAAAGAAGATTCGCCTATTGGTTTGATGCCAATGGATTCAATTTTCTCGCCAGTGACAAAAGTTGCATTTCATGTTGATAATACACGTATTGGTCAAGTGACTGATTATGATAAATTAACACTTGATATTGAAACAAATGGTACGATTAGCCCTGAAGATGCTTTAGCTTATGCTGCACGTATTCTTCAAGATCAACTTCAAGTCTTTATTAATTTTGATGAGCCTGAAATTAAATCAGAGCAATTAAATCGTAGTGAATTACCCTTTAATCGTAATTTATTGCGTAAAGTTGATGAACTTGAATTATCTGTTCGCTCTGCGAATTGCCTTAAAAATGAAAATATTCTTTATATTGGTGATTTGGTTCAACGGTCTGAAGCAGAAATGCTTAAAACACCGAATTTTGGACGTAAATCTTTAAATGAAATTAAAGAACTATTGGTTATTATGGGACTTCGATTGGGCATTAAGGTTGAAGGTTGGCCGCCTGAAAATATCGAAGAACTGTCAAAGAAATTAGAAGAACCTTTTGTATAAGACGATCGGAGTAGTCACATGAGACATCGCGTTAGTGGGCGTAAATTAAATAGAACTTCAGAGCATCGTAAAGCTTTGTTTTCGAATATGGCGACATCATTGTTGCGTCATGAACAAATTAAAACAACATTGCCAAAAGCGAAGGATTTACGTCCAATCGTTGAGCAATTAATTACACTTGGTAAAAAAGGCACTTTGCATCATAGACGTCAAGCAGATTCAAAATTGTTTGACAAAGATGTAACAAAAAAACTTTTTTCGACGATTGCAGATCGTTACAGAGATCGTCCAGGTGGTTATGTACGTATCATCAAAGCGGGTTTCCGTTATGGTGATGCAGCACCTATGGCGATCATTGAACTTGTTGATCGTGATGTTGATGCTAAAAACCCATTTAAAGATGATAAACCTGTTGTTGCTGCAGAAGCAAAAGCATAGTTTTATCTTTGATCTATGAATAAAGCCCGGAAACGGGCTTTTTTTATGCCTTGTTTTTAAGTTCCAATATAATCTCGTTAAAAAGTATTTATTTAAAATGAGTTTAAATGTATTAGATGTCAATCATCTCACGTGGCGCCATTCAAATTTTGCAAATGGTGTGTGGGTAAAAGATCTTGGTGTATCTGATGGTTATGCGATGCAATTAGTTAAGTTTGAGCCTGGAGCATTTTTTCCAAAACATCAACATGATAAAGCAGAGTTTATTTATATTCTTAAGGGAGAGTTAATTCAAAATGGATATAGTCTTCAACAAGGGTTTGTATCTATTTCTGATCCAAAAAGTATAGATCAAACTGTTGCTTCTCCTAATGGGTGCGAATTTTTATTGTTATCAGCTGCATGAGTTTTGTTGCTTGCGATTTTTATTCTAATCTTTTTTTTTCAAAGAATATTTTTTAACATGTGATAATTTCTTGATCGGTGCTTATGATGAATTCTGTAAAACTAATGAACGTTGAATCTGTAACACTCAGTGGCTCAGTTGTTCGTCTTGAACCTCTTAAGATTGATCATGTTGAAGCGCTTTCCCATGTTGGCTTGGAGTCTGAACTTTGGCGATGGATACCTTCTCCTGTAGCAACAATTGACCATATGCGCGATTATGTTTTAAAAGCACTTGACGAGCAGCTTCAAGGTTTTGCGCTACCATTTGTTATTATTGATCAAGTGAGCAATCAAGTCATTGGGTGTACCCGTTATGTGGATATAGTTATGTCACATAAGCGACTAGAAATTGGTTCAACCTGGCTTACATCTATGTATCAACGCACTAAAGCTAATACTGAGGCTAAATTGTTGTTATTAACTTATGCTTTTGAAAAAATGGACGTAATTCGGGTTATATTTAAAACTGATGCTCTTAATGAAAAATCACGTAAGGCAATTCTACGCATTGGTGCTGTTGAAGAGGGTATTTTTCGCAAACATTTGATTACAGCTTCAGGAAGGGTAAGAGATAGTGTCTATTTTTCTATCATCGACACGGAATGGCCAATGATTAAAACGTGACTTGAGAATATGCTCAAATAAGATATTTTTGAGTGATGTTGCTTTCTAGGAATGTAAACTCGATCAATTTATTGGAAAAATATATTTTAATTCGAAATCTATCTACAACGTGTCTTATTCTGTGGGACTTGACATCTTAAAGGCTTCGAAGTCAAATTCAAGAAAACAGTAATCTGAAAATCAAACAGCGCGTATAAAATAAAACTTATCCTGTTGATTAATCTAAAATAGGATTGATTTAATTATAAAAAATCTTACTATAAATAATATAAAAACAATCTATAGGGTATTGAAATGAAATATTCTTTTTTTCTTACAGGTTTTTTTCTATTATTGCAACCAATCATCTTTGGGCTGTAAAATTGGAACATTGTCAAAAAATTTGGGATCAAGGCGACCATAATGCCTTCACGGATTTAGTACGTTATAATGACCAATTTTTTTGTGTTTTTCGTGAAGGCAACGACCATATTTCACCTGATGGCGTGATACGTGTATTGGCATCAAAAGATGGATTGAGTTGGGATTCTGTCGCATGTCTTACATCGCCAGAGGGTGATCTGCGCGATCCAAAGATTATCGTAACACCACAGGGACAATTAATGATTATTGCGGGTATTACCTTGTCCGAAGGAAGTAACCCTCGCTATAAATCACCTATCTGGGTGTCAAATGACGGAACGAATTGGACTTCAGAAACAACGTTTAACGAAGATAATGTTTGGTTATGGCGTCCTGTAGTTCATCATAACAAATTCTATAATATTGGCTATGATGCTCTTGGCGATGATGCTTTTGGCGGTAGATTCGCTGCCTCGACATATACACGTCTTTATGAAAGCCAAGATGGTATAAATTATTCGACGATTCAATCTAAACTTTGTGAAGAATCCCATCCTAGTGAAGCTGCTCTTATTTTTCAACCCGATGAAAAGGCCATTTGTCTTTTACGTTGCGAAGGTGAAATCTTTGAAAACAAAGAGGGTCAGCTCCAAGCAAAACCCAATACCTATAATGGATTACTTGGTACAGCGAATCCTCCTTATGCAGAATGGACATGGAAAAAGCTTGATCTTCGAATTCATGCCCCTCAAATGCTGCAATTAGAAGATGGTAGGATTGTAACAGCTGTGCGTATTCTTGAACGCAAAGATAACATAATTACAGCACGCACAGCACTTGCTTGGGTTGACTCTGAAAATGGGAAGCTTAATGAGTTTTTAACGCTTCCTTCAGGTGATGATACAAGTTATGCAGGCATGCTTTGGCATGATAATTTTCTTTGGGTGAGTTATTATTCTTCCCATGAAGATAAAACAAGTGTTTATTTTGCAAAAGTGAGTTTAGATTAATTTTTATTATACCCAGATGATTTGGAAATGCCGAATTTTAGACATGAGATTTGAGGTGTTTTTTGATGCTAAAAATTACGACAGGTAATTGATTTACCTTAGAAATTTTTGGTTCAAAAAGCGACCAAAGGGCATTGACTAAAAGCGGTAGTTTCAGATTATTTGGGTATATGTGTGCCACAATATTTGTTGTGGCACTATCTTATGCGTCAAGTAGAATAATTTAATAAACGATTTTTTTCTCAATTTATAATCCTCATGCCATATTGTTATGCTCATTTTTATCTATATTTTGAGATTACATATTGAAAATATAAAATACTTCTATATCGTTATAAGTAGATTTTCGATGAATAGGTAAGGAATTATGATGAAAAAGAATATCTTTTTATTTGTACTTTTAGCTATTGGTACTTATGCATTTAATCTTGATGCAATGCAAAAACAAGATGGTTATGATGCAGAAAAAATAACCACGGATGTGGATGGATGGACAATTATTGAATCTCCATTAAACGGAACGGGTGCTAAAGCCTATATAAAAGGTGATGAAAATTCCCAAGATGTTATTTTTAATGTTGAAAGATCGCTTGCATCTACAGATTATTTTTTGATGCGTTGTTTAAATATTGCAGTGGATATGGTTTCAAATTGTAGTCCAAGGTGTGAATATGAAGTAGATTTTTATCACCTTGTTGTTATGTTGGCACTTGCGGGTGAAACACCTTATAAATGGGAAACGAGTGATGCAGGGTTTATAACATCTGCATGGTGGATCAATTATGTATCGTTGGATCATAAAGAAAATATTATAAAGATATGTCTGGATAATTTTAAAAAGAAATTCTCGAATTGTAAGCATATTAAATTACAATGTGATTCGTTGTATCAAGAAGTCGTGCTTAGAAATTCGGATGATATGCATGCTCTTATTGAATTTATGGATGATAATGTCTTAAAAATTGTTCTTGATGGTGAAAAGGTAGATTAAGATAAGCACTTAACTAAAACATGTCAGGCACTTCATATCCTCGTCTCAAACAAGCAGCTTTTAATGTATTATACATTAAAAAAGCAATGGTCATGGGGCCAACGCCCCCTGGTACAGGGGTGATTGCACTTGCGTGTCCTAAGGCTTCTTCAAAACAAACATCACCCATAATTTTTTTGGAGTCTGGATCTTGAGATCTATTGATACCAACATCGATTATAACAGCACCTGGTTTAATCCAGGATCCTCGTAAAAAATGAGGTCTACCGATTGCAGCTATTATTACATCTGCATCAAGACAGAGTGTTTTTAAATCAATGGTTTGTGAATGCGCTATGGTGATTGTTGCATCTTCGTGTAGGAGCATAAGTGATAGGGGTTTACCTACAATCATGGAGCGACCAATAACAAGTGTTTTAAGCCCACGTAAAGAACTAAGTGTTTGTTTTAATAAATAAATACAGGCCATGGGTGTGCAAGGATAAAGTCCTTTTTGGTTCATATAAAGGGCAGCAGCATTGATAGGGTGAAATCCATCGACGTCTTTCTGGGGATCAATGGCATTGATAATTCTATTTGCATCTATGTGATCAGGTAATGGCATTTGCACTAAAATACCATCTATATTTGGATCGTCGTTTAATGTTTTAATTTCAGATAAAAGAGCTATTTCTGAAATTGTTGCAGGTAAATCCAAATGATATGATTTTATGCCTAAATCATGAGAGGTTTTAATTTTATTTTTGATATAAATCTGGCTGCCAGGATTGGTCCCAACTAAAATTGTAGCAAGGCCTGGTGTAAAATTTTGCTTATAATTTAAAATTTGATTTGCAATCTTTGTTTTTAGTAAAGCTGCGAATTCTTTGCCGTCAATTACATGCGTTTGCGTCATTTATATCTCCCCAAAAGATCTTTAAGGATAAGTGAGTCTCCTTCAATCAGCAATAATTTCATGCGGTCAGTATTACCATGAAGAATAGAAATTGCACTTTGGCGTATTTTAAATGTTTTTGCAAGAAATTGAATAAGGGTTTGATTCGCTTTTCCTTTTTCAGGTGTTGCTTTAATCATTATTTTTAAAAACCAGGAATCATCAGATGCTTGGCACCAAAGACCAATTTTGTTTTGAGGTGCTTGGGGTGTAATTTTAACGTAAAAACTAACACCATTTTCTTGTGTGCGAACATGTTTGTCTAATGCATTTTCATCACTCATATATAGCAAATCACCAATTTATCCGTTTAAGGTTTTATGTATTGTAGTATTATAGCGTATTTAGGGATTGTTGTCGTCCTTGTATTTCATGGCTAAATTAGCTGCTAATTCGATTAAAGTTGTAATATGTTGTTTGAATTTAAATTTAATTGTAGGATATATAAGAAAAAATCTATTGATTTTTGAATTAATTAATTGCAAGTTATGTCTATTCAAATTTAAGTTTCACGAGGGTTGCTATGAAAAAATTCTATGTTCTTTTTTTGTCTTTTTTTTTAAATTTTTCTTTGAGTAATGCTCATGAAATAAATGAAAGTTGCTGTGAATGTGATGAATGTGCTCTTGATGATATAGAAGAGGTTGTTGAGCAAATTAAGAGTAAATATACTTCGATTGTTAAGGAGCAAGAAAAAAGCATTCCAATTCGGTTAAGCATGCAAGCACAAGGTCCATATGCAGTTGAAAATTATAAATATCTTAAATTTAAAAACAATCATACAGGTGAAATAATTACGCCTAGTTTTATATATGTTGATGGGCGGATAGAAATTTCTGCGGCACATTTAACAAACATATCAGAATCTGTATCATTTAATTATATTCTTGAAATACCAGGAAAACAAACTTTTGAAGAATTATGTTTTTCAAAAAAAATTTCAAATGGACTCATGACTACAATTGATAGTAAAAACAACCTACTTCAAGCTATTCGATTTTCGGTGATTGATATGCCTGATAGATTTAATGCACCTATAAAAGTTACTATTTTAGGCTCACGATATGCGCCAAAAGATATTAAAACAGAGCCATTGCAAAAAATTGATGGTTTTAAACTTCATAAATATACGGGCGCATTGCACGATGAAATTTTGATTATTCAAGCATCAGAAACCTATCCTTGTGCGGATATTGCTGATGATAGGTTGCCAGATTATGTATGTTCTGATGATAATGAATTAAAGGCACTCGTAAATTTAAAATATCTTAGAATTTGTGAGTATATTCGTTTAGTAAGATTGAAATATTCAACATTTGATTTTAATAATAAAGCATACCAAACAATTTTGTTGAATGTTTTTCGTGAATATGGATGGATTAATGCAAGTGATTTTTCTTATATTAAAGAACAATTAGGCTGGGATTGAATTCTTAATAATTACTTAACAAAGGATATCAAATGAATAAATCGATATTAATTTCTTTTATGGTGTTTAATGTTTATGCATTTCAAGCAAATGCAATGATCGGTGAAGACCAGTTGGATGAAGTTGAAATTAATGATATTGGTCAAGTCTTGCCTGAGGAAGAACAAAATCCAGATAATGGATCTAGTGAAGAATTGTCGTATGTGCAACGAATAGATCTCTTGCTTAACATTTTTTTCTAAAATGTTATTAAAAATTGTTCCATAAATTCGTTGGATGTAGGCCTCGTAAGATTTTTTTTGTCTCATAGATTAATATTTAATATTCGCTTTATAAAGATCGTTTACGTCAAAAATGGCATAGGTTTTAAGTTCGGTTAATTCACCATTATGTTTGGGCCAGCCACCTTTTTGTGTGTATTCGTGTTTGAAATTTAGTTTTTCAGGAACACGGCAGCTTGCTAAATTTTCAGCATCGACATAAATTTCAACTTTGCGCGCTTTTAACGTTTGAAAAGCAAGAACTGCCATGGCGTGAGCAGCTTCAGTTGCATAGCCTTTTGATTGTGAATCTTTACGAATAAAATAAGAAATACCAAATTGTGGAATTGCCCAATTTGTTTGAAAGGAAGGGAAGGCGCATCGACCTACAATTTTTGATGTTGCCTTTTCAATGATGATGTAACGAATGAATGTTCTAAGGATGAATTCCGCATGATGGTTTCTGCAATCTTCTTCGACTTTTAAAGCAGTTGGTAATGTGTTTGGCCAATTGACCCAATTTTTTGTTGTTTCATACCCATCTAAAATTGCTTCATGTAGTTTTTCGCCAAATCCTGCTTTAGGCGTTTGAAGCAAAAGGTGTTTTGTTTCAATTTGTTCAGGTAAATCGATCAAAATAGGGTTTAGAGACATTTTGTAGACTTTCGGACAAGTGATTGTATATGTTTAAATATATCCTTTGTTTATCTTGTGCACAATGGATCCCGCGAACAAGTCGCGGGAAGAAGGAAGGGGTCGTCGGAGTAGGAACAGTCGCGGGAAGTAGTAAGTAGCCCTGGGGGTAAAAATTTTTTAAAGTTCTTTTTTCTTGAACTCAACTATGTTTACATGACCACTGCCGCTTGCAAGCGCTTGTGATTTAAGTTTCACACGTTCGTCTTCTTGATCGCGGATTGTGTAGCCTCTGCCCCAAACAGTTTCAATATAAATATCACTGCCGACATATTTGTTTATTTTTTTGCGTAAATTACAAATCATGACATCTATAATTTTTGCTTGTGGTTCGTCCATCCCACCATAAAGATGGTTCAAGAATGTTTCTTTGCTTAAAACGCTTCCTTTGCGAAGACAAAGCATTTCTAAAAGTCCATATTCTTTGCCTGTAAGTTCAATCGCTTTATTTGCAATAGTGACTGTTTTTGCGTTTAAATCGAGTGCGATTTGGCCAATTTTAACAATTGGATTCGAAATACCACGGCTACGTCTTATGAGCGCATGAATACGCGCTAGTAATTCACGTTTGTCGAAGGGTTTCGTGATGTAATCGTCGGCGCCAATGCCCAGCCCCTTGATGATATTGTCTTTTTGTGAAAGTCCGGAAAGGATCAGAACAGGTGTGTGGTGATGTGCTTCCCGGAATTTCTTAAGCCACGTATATCCGTCAGTGTCGGGAAGCATAAGATCCAGAACAACAAGCGTATATTCATAAGCCATCGCATATTCAAAACCTTCTGTTGCAGATTCACAGGAATCAACAACAAAGCTTGCGGATTTAAGCATTTCTTCAACGGATGAAGCTAAGGCTTTGTCGTCTTCAATTAATAAAATGCGCATGCGTTTCCTCGTATTCTTTTATATTGAGTCTTTCTTGAGAAGCACCCTTATGTTTATGGTCTCTTAAATTTAACTTTCTTTCAAGATGTTAAAAATATATTTTTTGAGTATGATAGTAAAAACCAATCGAAATCAATTGGATAAAAAATGTTTAAATCTCATCCCTTTTTATCATTACTCAAAGAAATCGAACATATTTCGCCGCATGAAATAAAAGGTCAAATTGCAGGCATTCAGGGGCTTATAATTAAAATTGCTGGGATTACGCGTGCTTTATCTTTAGGTGATTATTGTTTTATTGAATCAAAAAATGGTGAAAAACATCCTTGTGAGATTATTGGATTTGATGAAAATTACGCTATTGCGATGCCTTTTAAAAGAATACAACAAATTGGTGTTGGGTCCATTGTAACGATAGCGCCTCAAGAGGGTATTATTTATCCACATGTCTCATGGTTAGGGCGTGTTATTAATGCGTTGGGAGAGCCTGTTGACGGGAAGGGCCCTTTGATGAAGGGAGAGGAAGGCTATGCGATTCATGCCTCTCCACCGATGCCACATGAACGACGTCGATTAGGCAAAAAATTTGATTTAGGCGTAAGGGCGATGAATACTTTTTTAACATGCTGCCGTGGACAGCGTTTGGGTATTTTTTCAGGCTCAGGTGTTGGGAAGACAACCTTATTAGGGATGGTGTCGCGTTATTCTAAAGCAGATGTGAATGTTGTGGGTTTGGTTGGTGAAAGGGGCCGGGAGCTCAATGAATTTATTGAAAAAGATTTAAAAGAAGAGGGGCTTCAGAAATCTGTTATTGTTGTTGCAACATCTGACGAGTCACCTTTAATGCGTCGTCAAGCGGCTTATTTGACACTTTCTTTGGCTGAATATTTTAGAGACAAAGAATTGGAAGTGTTGTGTCTTCTTGATTCCGTCACGCGATTTGCAATGGCGATGCGTGAAATTGGTTTGTCTTTGGGGGAGCCGCCTACAACAAAAGGATATACGCCCTCTGTTTTTTCAGAATTGCCTAAATTGTTGGAGCGCGCAGGTCCGGGCATGCAAAATCAAGGTGATATTACGGCCTTTTTTACGGTGCTTGTGGAAGGGGATGATACGAATGAGCCTATTTCAGATGCCGTTCGTGGTATTTTGGATGGTCACGTGATTTTAAATCGAAAAATTGCTGAACGCGGCCGTTTTCCAGCCATTGATATTTTGCGTAGTTTGTCGAGGGTATTGCCCGATTGCAATAGTGCTGAAGAAAATGCATTAATCACTGATGCGCGACGTCATTTAAGTCTTTATGATGATATGGCAGAGCTTGTACGCTTAGGGGCTTATCGCCGTGGCACATCGAAAGAAGTTGATGTGGCGATTGATCTTAATCCAGCTTTAGAGCAATTTTTAGCCCAAGATAAAAATAATAATATATCCCTAGAGGATGGCTATAAGGAACTTGAAAAAATCCTCGGGAGGAATGCAACGTGAAAGATTTAAAAAATTTAATACGCCTCCATCGGTGGCGCCTAGACGAAAGACGTGCACAATTACGTGCGCTTGAGCACGAGATTGAGGCTTTGAAGCATCGTGTGAAATATCTTGAAGATGATCATGCGTTGCAGCAGAAACTTAAAACAAAAACAGTTTTAAATGAAGTTCATTATGATGGTGCTATTTACGGACAATATATTATTTCCTTTGAGGAGAAAAAAAGTGGGTTGCATAAAGAATTAAATCAATTACAAGAACAAATGATAGAGCTTGTTGACGAGATTACTAATATTTTTCAAGAGGTTAAAAGATTTGAAATAAGTCAAGAAAATCAAGACCTTGAAGAGAGAGATAAAGCAAGTAAGGCTTTGCAAGGCGAATTGGATGATATAGGATTGTCAATGAAAAGACGCATGCTGAATTGATTGGTGAGACTATCCAGAGTGTTGGGTTAAATACATTGTCATGATTTTTCTTTTCGATTTTAGTTCTTTCTAGATTTTGCTCTATAATTTGTGTAGGTTGTTTTTAGAATTAACTGTTCAGATTATGGGGCAAAGTCTAGGAAAGCTGAGAACTGGAACGGAGTGTACTTCTTTGTACATGAGTACCGGAAGCGGAAGCTTGACAACTAATTTGTCCATAAGGTGAGCAGTTTTATAAAAGGAATTATTTTTTGATACTAGGACTAGGTAACGATTTATTGGATATGAGGCGCATAAAGCCTCTTTATGAACGACATCAACAGCGTTTTTTAGATCGTGTTTATACGCCCCTTGAGCAGGAATATGCTTTTCGTCAAAAAGATCCTATAAGACGTTTAGCCTTACGATTTGCAGCTAAAGAGGCTTGTGCGAAAGCGCTTGGGCTAGGATTGCGATCGGGTATCAAGATGATTGACATGGAAATTCGTGCAGAAGAAAATCGTAAGCCTTATTTAACACTTCATAATCTTGCGCTGCAAATTATGCATGAAAAGACCCCGAATGGATTTTTGTCGCAACTTGATTTAGCGCTTTCAGACGAGCCACCTTATGTGATGGCAACTGTCATATTTTCTTGTATTAGGAATTTACCTTATTAATTTGTGTTGATGATTGATCTTGGTGTTGAGGTTTTTTTGTTTGGTATAAAGCTTTTCTTTAAATTTAAAGAAAAACAGTTCTATTTGGGATTGGATTTTTTTTTATCTATTTGAGTTTGAAATTGTTGTGCCCAATGCATTTTCTGATATTCTGAATTTATAAAAAATCCTATAGTATCATTATTAACTACTCCTGAATCTTTTAAATTTTTATATGGAGGCTTAAAAAAACCAGCAAAAAGAATTCCATGATTATCTAGATTAACATTATGCAGAGCAGATACTTTTTTCCTTAAATCGTTAAATGTTTTTACTTCTTCAAGATCAACCTTGATAGCACCTTCAGTCATAGGAGATGATGGTTCAACTTTTATGCCGTATTTTAGCTCTATAATCTCAGCATAAGCTTTAGGCAGCAAAAGCAATGTTTCTATTGAAAAAAAACATAAACAAAGAAAAAAGAATTTTTTCATGATTCCATCCTTTTGGTTGTTTTTGTGTAACGGTCACTATTTTATTATAATTTAAAGTTATATTTTTTGTCAAATTATAGGATAAGCAATTAAACTTATGGATAATGATATGGTTGCAAAACCTAGGCGTTGGTGAATAATTAATTTAAACAAATTGATAATTATTAAAATTTACTATATTTTTGTTTTTTTTAACATTTTGTATAAATTAATATTGTTGTATTGTTTTTTGTATTTGTTATTTTTTGCGAATATAACGTCCACCGGGTCTATAACGTGATAGATAAGCAGGTGTTATAATTTCTAAAGGTGTTGGGCGAATGTTTAAAGCAGAAAGTCCAGGTAGGGTGCCAGAGCATATATTGTCAGATTTTAAAAGGTCCACTTGATCGGGTGTTAAAGGCTTGCCGGGAAAAAACTGAAGGATGTAACTTAAAAATTTGGCCACAGAAAAGGGAATAGGTATAAATTTATTTTCACGATTTATATCGTGAAGCATTTGGATCATTAATTCTTTAAATGTATAAATCTTGGGACCACCAAGTTCAAAAATTTGACCTTTTGTTTCATCTTTTGAAAGACAGGCGGCAATAAAATGTGCAATGTCATTGACGTAGATGGGTTGAAATTTTGTTTTACCGCCGCCAATAAGCGGTATGAAGGGTGATAATTGAGCCATTTTTGCAAAGCGATTAAAGAATTGATCTTCTGAACCGAAGACTACACTTGGTCTTAATATGGTGGCGTCAGGAAAGATTTTAACAATGGCGGCTTCACCTTTTTCTTTTGATTGAGCATAGATAGAGGGTGAATTTAAATTAGCGCCTAAGGCCGAGATATGAATAAGGCGTTCAACATTTTGTTTTTGGGCGGCAAGCGCAATATATTCAGCACCTTTATGGTGAATATCGTTAAAATGTGCATTCTTCGATTCTGATAAAATACCAACACAATTAATGAGAATGTCAGCATCTTTGGCGAGCGCATCTATTGTTTCAGGGGATGTTATGTTAAAGGCGATAGGCGTTATTTGGGCGACAGATCCCATAGGTTTTAAAAAAGCAGCTTCTTCAGGATAGCGTACGCCAACGCGAATAATGGCGCCTAATTCAGCTAATTCTTGAGTGATATAGCGTCCTAGAAAACCAGATCCACCATAAATTGTAATAACTTTGCCCTGCATTCTTGTTTATCCCCCTAATAATAAAATGCAAGATAAACAATCTTTTGGCAAGTGAAAGTTTAAAAAAGTAACAAAATTTTGTGTGAGTATTGCCTGTTTTCAATTCTTCGTGCAGAATAGACTCGTATTGTTTTAAATTGTGTGTGATGTTGAACTTTAAGTTTGACATAAACGAGATTAAAAAGATGTATGTAATTGCTTTCATCCTTCGTTTTCTTAGGCACAATATGAAATGATTTGAGTTAAAAATAAATTGAGGAAAAAAATGTCCACACAATCAAACACAGCGCGTAAAGTTCAAGAAAAAATGTCTTTTAATACGCTTCTTATTGAAGAAAAAGGTAATGTTGGGATTATCACATTTAATCGTCCCAATGCTCAAAATGCCCTTTCAAATGAGTTGACACAAGAATTAGGCATAGCTTTAGAGCAAAATGAAAATAATCCACATATTAGGGTAACAATCATAACAGGTGGTGAAAAAGTTTTTGCAGCCGGTGCCGATATTAAAGAAATGGCAGATAAAAATTATCCCCAAGCTTATCAAGAAGATTTTATCACTAAAACTTGGGAAAAAATAAGTCAATGTCGTAAGCCTATTATTGCAGCCGTTTCAGGTTATGCATTAGGTGGTGGTTGTGAAATTGCGATGATGTGTGATTTTATTATAGCATCCGATAGTGCTAAATTTGGACAACCTGAAGTGACCATTGGAACAATGCCTGGTGCTGGCGGTACTCAAAGATTGACACGTGTCATTGGTAAAGCAAAAGCGATGGAAATGTGTTTAACAGGACGCGTGATTGATGCGCAAGAAGCTGAACGTTCAGGTCTTGTGTCCCGTGTTGTACCACAGGCTAAATTTGCGGAAGAAGTTCTTAATGTAGCGCAAAAAATAGCAACTTTCTCTCAACCTTCTGTGTTCATGATTAAAGAATCTGTTAATCGTGCTTACGAAACAACCTTGTCTGAAGGTATTCGTTTTGAACGTCGTTTGTTCCAATCTACTTTTGCAACGAATGATCAAAAAGAAGGAATGGCTGCTTTTGTTGCGAAAAGACAACCAAATTTCAAAGACAATTGATCGATCAATCTGTGGGACAAAAAATATACTTGGCTATCAACACATAATTGTTTCCCTGAATCAATGAGAGCCTAAATGGCTCGAATGCTGATTAAGGGTTGTGTGGAATTCTAAGAAAATCCCAGATCCCTCTACTTCCCGCGGTAAAACCCGCGGGATCTATAAAGCATTTAATGAAATAATAAGTAATTATATACCCAAATGATTTGGAAATGCCGATTTTTAGACATGAGATTTGAGGTGATTTTTGATGCCGAAAATTTCGACAGATAATTGTTTTACCTTAGAAATTTTTGGTTCAAAAAGCGACCAAAGGTCATCGGCTAAAAACGGTAGTTTCAGATTATTTGGGTATAATCAATTAAATCAGCAATCTTCTTTTGTTTAATACTTGTTGTTTTCAGGTTCATCTTTTTTAGTATGCTCATTCCGTTCATAGTCTTTATAAGCAATATCAACATTGAATGGATTAAAGTTTTCATCAGGCAAATATGCCAGTTTTGCATGATGTAGTACATATTGATCGACGATGTCTTTTAAGACGCGAACGCCTGGAAAAGTATTTTTGTTAACGATTTCCTGTAGAACTTTTTCGTTCTCTTCTTTTATTTCTTCAGGTAGTCTATAGTTTTTTAATCCTTCTTTAAAAGTATTGAATGCTATAGGAAGTTGTTTTTCTATGGGCACGTTTTTAAATTCTATAACGGGAATTCTACTAAAAATTGCAGCATCTTTGGGTAAATTATTGCAGGCCATAATAATAATGGCTGAGGACATATCGATATCAAGATTGTAGATTTTAGCAGATTTATAATATAGCTGATTTTTTTCACATACATTTGTAAAAAAATCACGAAACGCAAAGTGATGTTTATTGTCTTTATCTAGGCAGCAATCAAATTCGTCTATAAACAAGATATTATTCAGATGATTGTTTTCTTTATGTGAAAATAAATCAAGCATTATTTCATGATCGTCAGTATCAATATTTTGAGCAATCATTTTTTCTGCTCCAGATGAGGATGGCTTGAAGTAAGTCATTGAAAGCTCAAGAATTTCAGCAAGTTTTTGAGCTAGATGTGTTTTGCCTGTACCTGGTGAACCATAAAAACAAATAATTATTTTTTTTGGTTTTAATGAATGTGAAGAAAGAACAATTTTTTGAACAATTTCTCGCGCTTTATCTTGAATCTCTTCTGGATATGTTTCGAGTAATTTTTCAAGACGGGGTTTAATAATTGTATAATCTAATACTTTAACATTGCTAGGAAGTTTGTATATTTCTTTTAATTTAGAAAAGCAAAATTTAGCGTCTTCATTATCTTCATCTGTTCTTTTTAAAAGTTCTTTATATTGTTTTAAGAAGCTATAAAATATATTTTTTGTTTTTTCTGTAATTTTGCCCTCAGCAAATCTTTCATCCATTTTTTTTTGGTATTTTAATATTTTTGCATAATTTCCTGATTGTAAAGATGCAGGTAAAAGTTTGTTTTTTAGATTGGTAAATACTGTTTGAATTTTTTCACTAAAAAGGCCTGCAGTTAAATAGGAGCCTCCCAAAATATCGAAAGTAGTTCTTCCTATATTGCTGATAGAAAATTCATTATCTAAGTCGCATTCTTCCTCTGCATCGGGATCGCATGTCGTGGATGAATAGTATTTATACCCAAGATATAGACTAGGTATAATTATGTAGGGGAGAATAGGGATTGCTTTTTTGCCAATTGCTTTAGCTTTTGCAATGGGTTTGGATAAAAATTTTTGATGGTCGTAAGCATCATTATAGATAAGTCCTGATGGTGGTAGAAATTCACTTTCTAAGTTTAAGTCAGATACATTAATTTCAACATAGTTTTTTTTATCATCTTTATCTTCGTCATCTGCTGCATATAAAGGTTGGTGCATTTCTAAACAAAAACAAAGCATAAGAATATACATTTGTATTTTTTTCATATTAAATCTCCATCAAAAATAAATTACAAGAAAGATATCATTTTAGTTGTATTAATGCAATATAAATAGTTTTTTAAATTTAAATTTTGATTTATAATGATTTAATTTTTTTGTTTTAATTATATTGATAATATTTTTTAACTAGTAAATTATTTTATAAATTTATAATTTTTCTTTTAAAAGATGGTGTTTTCACTTTTGGTTAATAGAGCGTCATTTGTTTGGTGTAGGAAGAGATTATACTTCGTTCTCATTCCTACTCTTAACCAAGCGAGACGCTATAATATCCTATTAAGAAGTAGTTTTGTTTCCCTGAATGTGTATTCGTGATCTTTTTGGGTTCACATTGATTCAGGGAAACAGTTTTTTTGTTGTAAACGTTAATCAACCCAAACAATATCGGGTGCTTTTTCAAGCGCGTCACCAATGGGTTCGGTTTCTTCAAGCTTAAAGATGTGTTTTAAGAATTCTTCTTGGATAGCAAGGAGGGCTATATGATTTTCAATACTACCCATGTCATGTCCTGCTTTATTTATTTTATAAGCAACATATTCTTTGTCATGCGCTTTTAAAGCCTTAAGCATTAATTCAGTTTGTTTGTAAAAAACAATTTTATCTTCAACAGGTGAAATAATCAAAAGAGGGACTTTGATATGTTCAACATGATGAAGAGGAGAACGAATAAGTGATGCCTTTAACATATCTTTTTTAGAAATAGTTGGGTCACCGAACATAAGTGTTTTCCAATGTGTTTTAAGGGGTTCTGAAGGTTCAAGTTTGATTGTTTTGAAAAGATCGGCATCACCAGCACCTGCCATACCTGCTATGAATAAATCAGGTTTAAAAGCGAGCGCTGAATAAACAGCATTGCCGCCATAGCTAAAGCCACTAATAACAACACGATCCTTATCAATGATGTTTTGTTTGATTAAATGGATAACAACATCTTCAATATCGTCTATCATTTTAGCGCCCCATTCGCCTTCACCAGCTTCAAGGAAGTCTTTACCATAACCTGTTGACCCTCTAAAATTGATACGAACAGTACCTATTTCACGATCAGCCCAGAATTGATCTTCTGGATTTAAGCTTATTTTATCATGTAGTTGAGGGCCACCATGAACATTAACGATGAAAGGGTAGGACGTGCCTTTTTTTGTTTTAGGCAACGTTACGTAAAAATTAAGTTCTAATCCATCGCGTGATTTAATTTGGTATGCATTCATGGGGGATAGGTTTTCTGCTAAAATCTTACCTTCTGGGAAAAGTTCTATTTTTTTTGGTGCTTTGATTTTGTCTAGCAAATTATCCAACAGCAAATTTCTAAAGTCGTAAAGATAGAACATACCAGGTTCTTTAAAGATATTGCCTTGCACAAGCGTCATAAAAGTTTCTGATGACATACAATCTTCTAAATGAGTTGTTTCTAGGTTGTTGACATGATCAAGGAGATTTTGAAGTTCATCGTTGTTTGAAAAAACTTTTGGAATATTTTTACAAATTTTGTAAAGAATAGCACTGTCAAATCTGTGGAGTTTAGGCTGTTCTTGTTTATTGATAATCACAAAATCTTTTATGTCTGCATCAGGATGCTCTAATAGTTTTTTACTTGCACCTGATTGAATGTCTAATTCATAAGCTGCTTTGTAATTGGTAAACTCGCTGGACACATAATATAGTTTTTGAGCATCATTTGAAAGATAGAGATATTTTTTATCCTTTGAATCTTCAAGTGAAATATCGAATATTTTTTTCCACCTTTTTCCAGTTTTAATGCTAATTCGTGTTTCTGTTCCATAAGGTTTTTGTTTTTTTATGTCTTCAGCGCCGATAATTTGGTCTTTAGAATTGAAAACAATAGAAGTGCGACCATAAGGATAAGTATCAATCAATGTGCGTTTAAAAGTACGGAGGTTGATTTTAAAGATTTTGAGTTTGGGAGTTTCAAGTTTTTTTGAAAGTTTGTCTCTTGCTTTGAATTTTTTTTCATATTCTTTTTCAAGAACAGCAGGATCATCTTCTGCAATATTAAGGGCATCTATTTTTTGGTTAATTTCAAGGAGTTTTTTTTCATTTTCAGCAAGTGATTTTTCTGCTTCTTCAATTCCTTTTTTTATAGGATTAATGAGTGTTTTTCCCATTACGGTAGTAAAGGGGAGTTTCTCAAGTGTTTTTGCTATATTATTTATAATTGCTGATATAGAGTTTTCTTCTATGGAATTTTCTTCTTTGGCTTTTCCTTTTAGTGCGTTGAAATATTCTACTGGAGAACATCCTCCTTCTATTTTTTCGATTATTGTATTGAAATATTCAATAAGTGATAGATTGTTTTTGATGGATTTTTCTATAATAGATTTCATTGATAGTGCATATGTTTTCTCTCTAAGATTACCTGATTTTTGTAAATTCTCTAAATATTTAAAATATGCAGGTGCTGTAACAATAAATATTTCATCTGAGTTAAGATTTGAAAAATGGTATTGATCAGGGTATTCGTTTTCTTTTAAAAGAGGCGTAAAAACTTCTGTTTTAAGATCTATTAGGATTAATTGACTGCTAGATGAATTGTCCTTGGGTTTTTTGATTATTTTATGAACAATGAGTGCTTCATCATTGCAAACAAATTCAGGAGAGCTAAATTCAGAAGGATTATCTTCTGTTATATGGTTACTTAAATCAATTTCTTGAATTATAGCTAGTTGATCATTGTGAGATTGTTCAGCATCAATGATTTGTATTTTTTTTTCGATGGCATTTATTTTAGCTATTTTTGTGCCGTCTTTGCTTAATCCCGTTAAGCCTTCAAAAGGCATTTTAGGTTTTGCAGAACTTGATTGTTGTATGTTGTTAAAAAAACTATTGCGTGGTTTAACGGCGTATAACTCACTAATAAAAAATGATATTATGAGTGTAAAAAACAAATATTTTTTCATTATATTCCTGTTTAATGTTTGTGTTGTATGATTTGTTAATATTTATTTTGTTTAGAGTTGAAAGTCAATGTATTTTTAAATGTTATATAATGTCTTGTATCGAAATGATTCAAAAACAATATAAAACTATTAATTTTTTTCTTCTTGACTTACTTTGTATGTATAAAAAAACGTATTGTTATGTTTATATTTTGAGTAAAGGATCATTTGTTTTGATTGCCGGTTTAACGAGGATACGATATCGTAGATACATCGAAAAACTAGGTCATGAAGATAGAGGGCGAACTTAGTGGATCTCAGGGCTTTCCCGTGGGGTATTATTATTTCATAACCGTGTAACTGAAATATAAATTAAAGAAAAGTTCATTGTTGATATTTCTTTTTTTAACTAAAGAAATCGAACTGTTTAATCGTTGTAGGAACCGAAGATCATTTTGTTTAGTTGAAATAGTCATATGAGGTGTATAATTATTTGGTTGAGTTAAATTATTAAGTTTATGATGATGTTTCTTAACAATATCATTTGTTTTTTTGTTAACTTTTTTGAGAAAACTTTTATTCTTATTGTCAGGAATTAATGCAATAACGTTGTTTTTGTTTCTAAAAGGTAAGCTTGCTCCCGCTACATTAAATCTAATAGCTTTTGGGTACTCTCTTCGGAGTTCTTGAGTCAATTGTTTTCCTAATTGATCCATCTGTTTGTCTGGAATATTCGCATCAATGTATCCAATTGTTACATGATGACTTGTTTGTTTTGCGTTCATCCCAGACGGGACCCTAATGTTTTTATTTATAATATTTTGAGCAGTATTGGTTACTTCTAGTTTGATAACTAACCCTTTTGCCGCAAATACTTCACTTACAATAAAAATTGATAGAAAATTCACAAAAAAATATAATTTTGATTTCATAATGGTACCTTTGTAAATTTAATTAAAAAAAATTATTTTGCTAATATTAATTTTTACAACGATTTTTTTTAAAATACAAGATCTAATTTTAATTTTTTTGTTTTGCGGATTGATCAACTATAGTGTTTTCTAAAAATAATCATATTGAAAAAACAATGTAGGTAAATTGTTGAGTTGTAAAAATTTACACTTCACTCCTTCCTACGTCCCGCGGCTTGTCCCATAGGTATCTACACAAATAAGAGGAATTAATGTTTAATATGTGATCTTTAATTTCTTAGGTAATATAAATGGACTTAGAATCTCGACTTGTACGTCGTTATCATCAATTAGTGAAATCACACATGAGTATCAATAGCTTATTAACAGCAGGTATAAAGAGTACCTTAGAGGGGAATGAAGCGTTTAATCAAACCCAAGCTGCTTGGCGTTTTTTTAATAACGAACGTTGTGAATTAACAGAATTAATAAAGCCTATAAAAGATTCTGCCTTAAATCAATCAGATCAATTATGTGTCAACTATAATCTTATTGCTCACGATTGGAGTGGTTTAATTTATAAAAAACATACGAATAAAAAAGACCGATTTGGC
>JAUXUR010000050.1 GCA_030680745.1 Alphaproteobacteria bacterium | reverse complement strand
TATATTCTTTATTTACTTATGGTATTGATTTTATAAAAAATAATATTTCATTTGAAAAAATAAATCGATGTAATTATGTTAATTTTTTGCTAGCATTTGTTATAGATTTAATTGGTTAAAAGTGTCGTGTACTATGATTTTCAATATACAGTATGATTTCTTTATGAAATGTCAACTGCCCCTATATTATATTAATTTATCTTCTTTACTTTTAAATCCAATGCAGCCGCCATTAAAGCTTGTGTATAAGCTTGTTTGGGATTTGTAAATATTTGATCGCGTGTGCCTTCTTCAACAATTTTACCGTCTTTCATGACGAGAATTCGATGGCTTAATGCACGAATGACTTTAAGATCATGCGATATAAAAATATACGCTAGATTATATCGCATTTGAAGATCACGTAACAAATCAACGATTTGTGCTTGAACGGACATATCCAATGCTGAAGTCGGCTCATCAAGAATCAATAATTTTGGACGTAAAATAAGCGCGCGTGCAATTGAAATACGCTGACGTTGACCGCCTGAAAATTCATGAGGGAAGCGGTATCTACTATCAGGGCTTAAACCCACATCATTTAATGTTTGGATAATACAATCATGTCGTTCTTTGGGTTTGGTCATTAACCCATGAACATCAAGGCCTTCGGCAATAATTTGTTCAACATTCATACGCGGACTTAATGATGCAAAAGGATCCTGGAACACAATCTGCATTTCACGTCTTAAATGCCGTAATTCTTTGCCTTTAAGATTATGAATGGGATTTTGGCAAAAATTGATTTCACCTTGGCTATATTGGAGCTTTAACAATGCTAGACCCAAGGTCGTTTTACCGGAACCAGATTCACCCACAATGCCTAAGGTTTCGCCTTGACGCACCAAAAAGGAAACGCCATCGACCGCTTTGACATAATCATAAGTACGTTTAAAAATGCCTTTTTTAATCGGGAACCAGACTTTTAAATCATGGGCTTCCATAATAATCGGCGCATTTTCTTTCAAAGGAACAACTGGGCCTTTGGGTTCAGCCGCCAATAATTTTTGAGTATAAGGATGCTGAGGGCTTTCAAAAATTTGTTGTTTTGTCCCGCGTTCAACAATTTTACCTTCGGTCATCACGATGACATTATCAGCCATTTTACGGACAATGCCTAAATCATGGGTGATCAGCAATAAGGCCATATTGTAACGTTTTTGAAGATCAAGCAACAGATCAAGAATTTGTGCTTGAATCGTGACATCAAGCGCTGTCGTGGGTTCATCAGCAATCAATAAATCAGGGTCATTGGCAAGCGCCATTGCAATCATCACACGTTGGCGTTGACCGCCAGATAATTGATGTGGATAGGCATTAAGCAAACGTTCATCGCTTGGTAATCCAACATCGGCCATTAAATCTTTAACGCGTTTTAAAAGTTTGTTTTTGGGGACGGGTTTATGAAGCTGTATGGCTTCAGCAATTTGTTGATCGACGCGATGGAGCGGATTCAAAGAGGTCATGGGTTCTTGAAAAATGACGCCCATGCGATCGCCACGTAATTGACATAGGTCATTTTCAGGTGTTTTTTGAAGATCTTTGCCTAAAAAGATAATTTTGCCGCTGGTATATTTTGTAATTGCAGGTGATAAAAGGCGCATGATCGATAGGGCGGTAACCGATTTACCAGAGCCTGATTCGCCCACAAGCGCTAAGGTTTCGCCTTTATCAAGAGAAAAGCTAATATTATGAAGCGTTGGAAATTCTTTTTCGCCCAGGATAAAAGACATAGAAAGGTTTTCGACGCTCAGCAGCGATTCATTATTTTTATGAGGAATATTGCTCATCGTTTGAATGTCTTTCTGGGATCAAAAGCATCCCGCACAGCCTCGCCAATGAAGACGAGCAATGTCAGTGTGATTGATAGCGCCAAAAAGCCTGTAAGGCCAAGCCAGGGGGCGGAGAGATGATTTTTGCCTTGCATCAAAAGTTCACCCATTGACGGCGATCCTGGTGGCAGCCCGAAACCTAAAAAATCGAGCGAAGCCAAAGTTGAAATGGACCCGCTTAAGATGAAAGGCACTAATGATAAAGTGGCAACCATGGCATTTGGTAATATGTGACGTGTCATGACTGTAATATTGCCAACGCCCAAGGCTTTGGCGGCCCTTACATAATCGAAATTACGCGCGCGCAAAAATTCAGCCCTGACAACTGCAACGAGCGCCATCCAACTAAATAGCAACATAATAAACATGAGCCACCAAAAATTAGGCTCAATAATCGATGCCATAATCAAAATAAGATAAAGCAAAGGTAACCCTGACCAAATTTCGATAAAACGCTGGAAAATAAGATCGGTTAAACCGCCAAAATAGCCTTGGATCGCGCCAGCTGCAATGCCGATACAGGAACTTAAAATCGTAAGGCTTAGACCAAACAACACTGAAAGTCTAAAACCATAAATAAGGCGTGCTGTAACGTCGCGTCCATGATCATCGGTGCCTAACCAATTTTCAGTGCTCGGTGGGGAAGGGGCAGGCGATGGCAAATCCATTTTGATAGTTTTATAGCTATAAGGAATCAAAGGCCAAAGCATCCAACCTTTTTTCTTGATTAAATCTTGGACAAAAGGATCCCTATAATCCGCTTCTGTTTCAAATTCTCCACCAAAAGTTATTTCTGGGTACACTTTAAAGATGGGAAAATAATAGTGATTGTCATATTGCACAAGCAAGGGTTTGTCATTAGAAATGAGTTCGGCAAAAAGCGTAAAGAAAAATAATACGCTAAATATCCATAAAGAATAAAGCCCACGTTTATTGGCTCTAAAATTAGCATATCGTCTCTCACCAATGGGAGATAATTTCATGAACAAAAAACGTTTCGGTTTGTTTTCATGCGTCATGATTTGCGCGCCTCAAAATCAATGCGTGGATCAACAACAACGTATAAAATATCCCCTAGCAAATTTAAACCCAACCCAATGAGGGTAAAAACAAAAAGTGTTCCAAAAACGACTGGATAATCTCGATTAAGGGCTGATTCAAAGCCCAAATACCCTAAACCATCAAGCGAGAATATAACTTCGATCAAAACAGATCCTGTAAAGAAAATATGGGCAATCGCATGTGGAAAACCTGCTACAATCACAAGCATTGCATTTCTAAAGACATGTTTATAAAGCGCCGCCTTTTGTGTCAAGCCTTTGGCGCGTGCTGTCATTACATATTGCTTATTGATTTCTTCAAGGATCGAGTTTTTCGTGAGAATTGTTAAAGACGCAAAACCACCAATGACCATCGCAAAAATAGGTAAAGTCACATGCCAAAAATAATCGGCTATTTTGTGAGGCCAATCCATTTCTGACCAATTATCGGATACAAGTCCCCTTAAGGGGAACCAGTCTAAATAACTACCCCCTGCGAAAATTATAATGAGCATTACCGCAAAAATAAAAGCAGGGATAGCGTAGCCTACAACGACGACAGCCGAACTCCACATATCAAATTTGCTGCCATCGCGTATGGCTTTTTTGATGCCAAGGGGAATGGAAATCAAATAAATAAGCAAGGTTGTCCATAATCCCAATGATATAGAAACTGGCAATTTATCTAAGATTAATTCACCAACCGTTTTATCCTTATAAAAGCTTTTGCCTAAATCAAAGGTGATATATTGCCCCAACATTTTCACAAAACGCTCATGCGCTGGTTTATCAAATCCATATAATTTTTCGATTTCTTTGATGAGTTCTGGATCGAGTCCTTGTGAGCCGCGATATTTACTATGGACATCGCTTGAATCAAATTGGCCTTGGGATGACATCGATTCAAGACCGCCACCACCGAATCGAGCCGTCGCATCAACGGCCGTACCGCGGATACGTGCAATTGTTTGCTCAACAGGTCCACCAGGTGCAAATTGAACGATTAGGAAATTAATGACCAAAATCCCAAACAATGTTGGAATCATAAGTAAAAGCCTGCGGATGATATATGAAAGCATTGGCTAATTAATTCCTATTAAATAATTACCCAGCCTATGGGCAAATTCGTCATTGTGAATGCTAAAGGAATCACTCTTCAGATTCGTCATTGCGAGGGGCGCAGCCCCGCGGCAATCTTGCTGAAAAATGGAGATTGCCGCACCCCCTAAAGGGGGTTCGCAATGACGATGTGGGTAATTCGTCATTGCGAGCGTTGAAGACGCGTGGCAATCTAAAAATCTTTCCGAAGAGAGATTGCCGCACCCCCTAAAGGGGGTTCGCAATGACGATGCGGGATGGTGTTTATCTGTGCTTGAAGCTCCGTTTCTCATCTGTCCAGGAAAACTGCTAGGAGACTGCATTTTTGAGTTTACTCTGCTAAAATTTCCATACCCAAACAATTTCAAAATGTGGGTAGGAATATGAGTGGTGAACAAACGGAGCGTATCCTTCATACGTGAGTATTGTGAATCCCGAAATCTGACGCCCTCCACAGTTTGAAAGGGGAAGGGTATATTAGGGTTTTTTAGCATCAAGCGCCTTATCCTTCACGGGATCAACCCACCATGTATCATAAATACCTAAACCAACATTATCCGGGTTTTTAGGTTGCCCAAATTTATCTTTAGTCGCTACCCAATAATTGGGATTATAAAACAATGGAATTGATAGAAAAAGAGATTCCAAAACACGATCAAAGGCTTTGGAAAGAACAATAAGTTCTTTTCGGGTTTGCGTATTAATAATTTTTTGAATTAATTCATCTACAACTTTATTTTTAAGACCTGTTTTATTATCACCCCCTTTACGATCAGCAAATTTACTGCCCCAATAGGCTTCTTGCTCATTGCCTGGTGAATAGGTAGTCCCCATATGGGGGGAGAAAATCATATCAAAATCAAAATTATTCATCCGCATTTCATATTGGGCCGAATCAATTATACGTAATTTAGCTTCAATGCCAGCACGCGCTAAATTATTAATAAAAGGTTGCGTAATGCGTTCCGTATAAGGATCTTTAATTAATATTTCAAAGACAAAAGGTTCTTTTGTTTTTTTGTTAATCAGTTTATCGCCTATGGTTACCCATCCAGCCTCTTTCAAAAGACGCAAAGCTGTCCTTAAAGAGGATCTTATATTGCCGGATCCATTTGTTTTAGGCGGTGTATATTTTTCTTTAAATAAACGAATAGGTAAATCATTTTCATGTTCTTCTAAAATTTCAAGCTCTTCACCCGTGGGTAATCCTGTTGCTGCAAGTTCCGTATTTTGAAAATAGCTTTCAATACGTTTAAATTTATTTCGAAACAGGTTTTTATTGATCCATTCAAAATCATATAAATAAGTTAATGCTTCACGTACTTTGCTATCCTGAAAAATGGGTTTTCTTAAATTAAAATAATACCCTTGACGACCTGGGGGATCGTTACTAGGAATTTCTTGCTTTATATGATAACCCGATTTAAAAGTAGGACCATTATAATCCCTAAACCATTCATTAGGTTTAACTTCAACTTTTATATCTGATTCCCCTGCAATAAAAGATTGTAAGGTTAAGGTCGAATCTTTGTAATATTGAAATTTTATTTTATCATAATTCCATCGTCCTTTAGCCAAAGGATGATTTTTTGCCCAATAATTAGGATTAAGTTTAAAAGTAAGTTCATGACCAGGTTTAAATTTAGAAATCATATAAGGGCCCGTTGATACAATGGGCTCTAAAATCGTATCTTCAAATTTATGTTTTGACCAAAACGCTTTAGATAAAAGCGGCAACTGCCCTAAGATTAAAGCTAATTCTTTGTTTTTATTATTTTTGAAAACAAATTTAACAGACCAATTATCTAATTTTTGCGCTTCTAAAACATCACCATAATAAGTTCTAAAATATGGTTTTCCTTTTTCACGTAAGATATTAAAACTGAATAATAAATCATCTGCATTTGCTATAGTGTCGTCATTGAATTTAATGTCTTTACGTAAAGTAAAAGTAACATAAGAATTATCAGCTGCATGCTCAACAGATTCTGCTAAAAAGCAATAATTAACAAGATGATCATCTAAAGGCGTTTCCATAAGAGTTTCATATAAGATGTATGTTAATCGATAATTAAGAAGTATTGGTGTCGAATTACCTTTAATCGGATATGGATTAAAGCTATCAAAAGCACCTAAAGCTGTAAAAGTAACTTTACCACCTTTGGGGGCGTCTGGATTTACATAATCAAGATGTTTAAATCCTGCTTTATATTTTGGTTCGACACCGCCTAAGCTTAAACAATAAGAAGAAGGCGCAGGCGTTTCAGCAAAAAGTGGAAAAACCGTTAATGCTGCAATAAGGCAAAAAAGTCGTTTCATCTTTAACCTTGTGCTGCAGGTACTGGTGCTGTTGACGCCACAGTTTGTGCAGCTGCAGATGCATCTGGCAATGGTTGTGGGTTGTCACCCATCGTGCGTAAATAAGCAATGATATTAGCACGTTCTTGTGTTTTTGAAATACCCACAAAGGTCATTTTTGTACCTTTAACATAAGCATTTGGTTTAAATAAATAATCACTTAAAGTTTGATAATCCCAATTGCCACCATGTCCTGCCATTGCTTTGGAATAGGCATAACCAGGTTTCGTGCCAACTTTTTCGCCGACGACATTCCATAAATTAGGGCCAACGCGATGGGGACCGTCTTTTTCAGCTGTATGACATGAAACGCATTTCTTAAAAACGTCTTGACCAGCTTTGATATCCGCACTCGCGAGTAAAGCCATAATGGATTCAGGACCTTTTGGCGCGTCGCCGCTTTCAGTACCCGAGGCTGGCGCATTCGTTGCGATGGTGATATGTGCGTCATGTTTATTAGTATCAAAAATGTGAGTGGCAACAATGCTGCCGACAAGGGCAATAATACCCGCAACCAGGACAGAGGCTGCAATTTTATTAAATTCAAGCGACATTTTATTCCCCCTCTACTCGCCAAAACACGTTTATTGCATAAAAGAACTCTATTATAAAGACGTTCTCTTTAATATGCAGTAGCATAACGCTATTTGGTGTGTTATGACAGTTCTAAGTTAAAAACACATCAAATTTATGGACCTATAGATGCAAAAAATCAATCCTATAATTTTAATTCCGGCACGCTTAGGTGCAACGCGTCTTCCAAATAAGCCAATGGCTGATATTGTTGGTAAAACCATGATTGAGCATGTTTATAGGCGTGGTGTTGAATCTGGCCTTGGTCCTGTCTATGTTGCAACACCTGATCAAGAAATTATTGATGTTATAAAAAAAATGGGTGGCAATGCGATTTTGACCTCAATTAATCACCAAACAGGCTCTGATCGAATTTATGAAGCAATTCAAAAAATTGATCCAGACAAAAAATACAATGTAATTGTGAATCTTCAAGGGGATTTGCCGCTTATTAAACCAGAAAATTTAAAAAAAGTCGTCGACCCATTGCTTGCAGATGCGCAAGTTGATATTGCAACGATTGCAGCCCCTATTACTGAGGCGTCTGACAAAACAAATATCAATGTGGTAAAAATCGCTTTAGAGCTTTCAGCTAAAAATCCAGATATTGGACGCGGTGTTTATTTCAGTCGCTCCCTTATTCCACAAACACCCAATGACGATGATGTTTATTATCATCATATCGGCGTTTATGCTTTTAGACGCGAAGCTTTAGAACGTTTCATGACGCTGCCTGTCTCATTGCTTGAAAAACGTGAAAGATTGGAACAATTACGTGCATTAGCATCTGGTATGCGTATCGATGTGGCGCTTGTTGATCAAATTCCACAATCAGTTGACACACAAGAAGATTTGGATCGCGTTCGCGCGCAAGCTACAAACATTTAATTTATTGCTGTGTCTTTTAGAGGGTAGTACCCCCTTTAATGATGCAGGAAGATTTATCCCATAAACATTTCGTTTAAATAAGGGATTTCGGCTGTAATGAGCGCATAGACGATAAGCCATAAAGCGAATGAAATTGATGTCGTTACAATCAATTTTAATTTCATGTGCGGTTTGTCTGGCGCTCCAATTTCTTGTCCCTTAATAAGTACTTCTGATCGTTGAATCCCCCAAGGCAAAACGGCATAAAGCGTCACCCACCATAAAACAACATAGATAACAATCCCTGAAACAATACCCATTAATGTTCTTCCAATTCTACTAACGTGCCACACATATCCTTAGGGTGAATAAACAAAACGGGTTTGCCTTTCATCCCAATTTTTGGATTACCTCCATTTAAATAGCGGATTTTATCTTGGGTTGCATCCTTTATTGTTGAAAGATCATTCACATTGAAGCAAAGGTGATGCATACCACCATCAGGATTTTTATCTAAAAATTTTTGAATAGGGGATTGAGCGCCAAATGGATGCAAAAGTTCAATTAAACAACCAGGTAAATTGACTTTAATAATGGATACGCCATGTTCGGGCAAATCAAGCTGATCTGAAATTTCCGCACCAAAGATATCTTTGTAAAGATGAGCTGCCTTTGATAAATCGGGAACAACGATGGCGATATGGGCGAGACCTGAGATCATGATATCTCCTTTAATAAATTGCCAACCGAACAAAAACATAATTTTAGTGAGAAACTAGCCAACAACTCAGCTGTTTTCCTGAACCAATGAGAGCCCAGAGGGCTCGAATGCGGATTCAGGATCCAAATAATACTCATGATCGCAGATCATGGCGTTATTTAAATATTTTGCCATGCTCTTTCGAGCATGAATTTCGTTTTGGATCCTGGATCTACGTATGAAGCTACGCTTCAACGCGTCCAGGAAAACAAAAGTGTGTAGGCAATTTTCTAGTAGATTGGTAAATTGCCCAGATTATCGGTAATCCCAAATGATCTAAGCAATTATACCTTAAAATAAAGAATTAAACCCGAATCACATTCACTTCAATCAATGGTTTTTTACCAAAGACATTTCGCGTATGTTTTCTGAAAGCGGCTTCAATAATTTCCATAATGACTTTATCATTGCGTCTTTCAACAGGTGTAAGTCCTGCAATTATTTCACGGACTAATTCACACGCATTCCACCATTCTTCATCTTCAGGATCATAATCCCAAACGCCGAAGGAAGATAATTGTGGATCACCACGCAATAGACCTTTAATATCCAATGCAATCGTGATCGCAAGGAATCCATTGCTGAAAACGCGTTCGCGCATTCTTAACAAAGGCTTTGTGAGCGGTGTTAATGTTTTACCGTCCATAGCCCAACGACCAACAGGGACTGTATCGATAATTTCTGAATAATCAGGTCCTATGCGAATGACCGCACCATTTTCAGTAACGATAACTTCTGGCACTTGACATGCTTTAGCGTGACGTCCTTGCGCTAGTAAATGACGTGCTTCACCATGAACAGGAATAACGCAACGTGGTTTAACCCATTGATACATTTGTGTCAATTCATCTTGCGATGGATGTCCAGAAACGTGTGTGAATTCATCTTTTGGGGTTAATATTTCAATACCCATTTTAACAAGATTATTTTGGACAGCGAAAATCGCTTTTTCATTGCCAGGAATCATACGCGATGAATAAACAACAGAATCACCTGCTTGCAATTTAATATGCGGATGCGTACCATTTGAAATACGCGAAAGTGCAGCCATTGGCTCACCTTGACTACCAGTACAAATCAGCAATACTTTATTACGCGCCATAAGCGCCGCTTCTTGTTCTGATAAAAAGGGATCAAGGTTTTTTAAATAGCCAAGATCACGTGCAATTTCATTCATACGCCATAATGAGCGACCGACGAGTCCTACGCGACGACCAATAGTTTTTGCAGCGATGGCAATCGTTTCAAGACGCGCGATGTTGCTTGCAAAACAAGCAATTGCTAATCGACCTTCTGGATAATTTTGAACGAGCTTCAATAAAGATTCACGTACTTCACCTTCAGAGCCAGATCGTCCTTTTTCCATGGCATTGGTTGAATCGCACACAAGCGCGTCAATACCCAATTCACCAAGTTCAGCAAGGGCGTTACGATCTACATCGTCACCAACGAGTGGATGAGGATCAAATTTCCAATCGCCTGTGTGTAAAACACGTCCTGCATCTGTTTCAATTAAAACAGCATTAGGTTCTGGAATGGAGTGAGTCAATGTGACGTATTTTACGCGAAAGGGGTTTAAATCAATCGTGCCGCCAACGGGTATTTCATGTAATATTGCTTCTTTATGAATACCTGCATCATATAATTTATGGCGCACTAAAGCAGCTGTGAAAGGCGTTGCGTAAATGGGGCAACGTAATTCAGCCCATAAATAAGGCACAGCGCCAATATGATCTTCATGTGCGTGGGTTAAAACGATCCCCACAAGATCGTCTTTTCGTTCGATGATAAAGCTTGGATCAGGCATAATGATTTCAAAGCCACGTGAACTTGTTTCACCAAAGGTGACACCAAGATCAACCATGAGCCATTTACCCTCATACCCGTATAAATTGAGGTTCATTCCTATTTCGCCCGTGCCACCCAGGGGAATAAAAATCATTTCCGATTTTGATTTTGTCATTATATAACTCTAATTGTTTCTTAACTTGTTGATAATTTGTAATTATTCATCCTACGCGTAAATTCGTCGTCAAGTCTGCGCATCCAGTACTCATGTACTTAAGTACATTCCGTGCCGGTTCTCACCTTTCCTAGACTTTATCACATAATCTGAATAATTATCTGCTAAGTGTTTAGAAAACATAATTAATAAAAAAGTGTACAAATGTCTTATCATTCCGTTCTTATTTGCATGTATCAAGTTTAATATACACGCACGAATAGAAGCGGTTACAGACTTTGTCTCATAAATCCAGTAATTATGTCGATTTAAAATAGACGTCTCCTGCTGTTACTTTTATTGTTTCATTTTCTGTTTCGACGATGAGTGCGCCTTGCGCATCCAAATCGCGAAAAATGCCTGTTAATTCTTTTTGCTCGAGCCGAATCTTGATGGGTTCATTTAGCCCTTTTGCGCGCTCTAGCCATAATTCTCTAATATGCTGAAATCCATTTTTCAGCCAATATTCGTAAAAGAAAGATATCTTTTGTAAGATCCTATCTAACATTTTTTGTTTATCAGCATTTGCTGCTGAAACCCCACGATCAATTAATGACGTTGCGGGCACTAAAGTCCCACTTTCTGGGAAATCCAAACAATTAAGGCCGATACCAATAATAATACCCTGTAGCTCGTTTTTTAAATTTGTATTGGCCTCAAGTAAAATGCCACACACCTTCAAATCATCAATTAATATATCGTTAGGCCATTTATACAACATTTTTGTCTTTTTGGGAAGTATTTCTTGCAAAGCCTCACCAATGGCCAAACATATCACAAAAGAGAGCTCTGACGCTTTGGTAAGATTAACATTAGGCGTTACGCAAAGACTGAAATAAAGATTGCCAATGGGTGATATCCATTGTCGTCCATAACGACCGCGACCGCCAGTTTGAAGATCCGATTGAACAATATATCCATGTGATTTTGTTGGATTATTTACTAAATAATCGCGTACCACATTCATGGTGCTATCAATTTCATCATAATGGTGAATTGAAAATTCCATTATTGAGTAATTCTCCACTTATTTGTTATTGACTATCCAGATTATGTGACAAAGTCTAGAAAGGCAGAGAACCGGAACGGAATGTACCCTTTCGTACATGAGTACCGGAAACGCATGCCTGACGACGAATTTGTCAATAGGCTGGGTAGTAAGCATTATTGATAAACAACCAATGACGTCGCTGCCAGTCGCGCATAATGCGCTATAAAATCGGGTTTAATAAAAAAGCACAAGATAAAGACACCTGCCATAACCATAATGACTCTAAGCGAACGAGAGGACATAATGTCGAGGGATGACGTAACTTCATCAAAATACATCATTTTTATAATACGCAGATAATAGAATGCGGCAATAACTGATGTTACGACACCAATGATTGAAAGTGTATAAAGTTGTGCATCAATAGCGGCCATGAAGATGTATAGTTTCGCAAAAAAACCTGCCAAAGGAGGAATCCCTGCCATTGAAAACATGAAGACCGCCATTAAGAAGGCGGCGCCCGGATGAGATTTAGCGAGACCTTTTAAATCAGCCCAATCATGAATAAGACGTCCTTGTCGTCTTAACGCTAAAACAACAGAAAATGTGCCAATGCCCATAATGACGTAAATGACCAGATAGACAAGAACAGCCTCGATTCCTTTTTGACTGCCTGTTGCAAATCCCATTAATAAATAGCCTACATGACCTATGGAAGAATACGCTAAAAGTCTTTTGATTCCCTTTTGTTGGATAGCCCCAAAAGCACCGACCAACATAGATAAAATCGACAAAACAATAATAATTTGCTGCCATTGATGAACAAGATGGGCAAAAGGTCCTTGAATCAATCTTAAGAAAATGGCGATGGCGGCAACTTTAGGTGCAATCGCAAAGAAGGCCGTCACTGGTGTCGGCGACCCTTCATAAACATCAGGTGTCCACATATGAAATGGAACTGCCGATACTTTGAATGAGAGGCCAACTAAAATCATGACAAGACCTAATGTGCCACCAATTGAAATCGTGGCACCTGTTTGTTTTATAATTTGATCAAGTTGTTCAAAATGAATGGATCCCGCATAGCCATAAATCAAGGAAGAACCGTAAAGCAAAAATCCTGAAGATAGAGCGCCAAGGACGAAATATTTAAGGCCCGCTTCGCTCGACCGTAATGCTTTTTTTCGGAAGGAGGCTAAAATATATAAACATAGGCTTTGAAGCTCGAGCCCCAAATAAAGTGCAATTAAATTATTGGATGACACCATGACCATCATGCCAAGCGTCGCAAAAAGAATAAGTATTGAAAATTCAAAACGTTCTTCTTTTTCATTGCGCCAATAATTCATGGCCATTATGGTCGCAATCATTGATCCGAAAAGTATAAGAGGCTTTACAAATAATACAAAAGGATCAAGTGTAAAATGGTCTTTTAATATGTCGTTACTATTTTTTGGTCCAAAAATTGTTAAAATAATTGCAATGGCAAATAAAGCGACGATGCATTGAGAAATAAGTCTTGATGCATTATTGCCTTTGAACGCACCTACAATAAGTAAAACCATACCCGATATGGCGAGCAATAATTCCGGCAATAAGGGGCGTAAAATATTTACGATATTCATCGAATGCTCACTTTTTCTTTACTATCCACATTATGGACAAATTCGTCGTCAAGCCTGTCAAAATTTATAAACTGGCCGGCATTCATGTACCCAAAGTACATTCCATTCCGGTTTTCGGCTTTTCTAGACTTTGCCTCATACTCTGGATAGTAATCGTTCTGAAAATCTATTGTATGTTTCGTATTATCGAAAGCCAAATTTGTTTGGTCAGGCGTTTTTAATCCTAAAACTTCCGCAACTGATTTTGTTGGGAAATGTTCTTTTGATTTGTGAAAATTCTTTATTAATTCACTCACCGTTGGATCGACCATATGCGTGAAATTTTTAGGATATATGCCCATCCAGAATACAATCAGTATCAAAGGTACAAATATGCCTATTTCACGTGGACTTAAATCAAGAATAGATTTTAAATGATCCTGTTGAAGCGGTCCAAAAATGACGCGTCTATAAAGATATAAAGCGTAAGTAGCGCCCAAAATAAGGCCGGTGGTCGCAAAAAAGGCAACCAAATTATTAACTTGGAACGACCCTAAAAGGACTAAAAATTCGCCTACAAAGCCACTTGTGCCTGGCAAACCAATTGATGCAAGCGTGAAAATCATAAAGGCAATAGCATAAAGCGGCATACGCTCGACAAGGCCACCATAATATGAAATTTGACGTGAATGCATACGATCATAAACAACACCTACACATAAGAAAAGTGCTGCTGATACAATACCATGGCTTAACATTTGGAAGATCGCACCTTGAACACCTTGTTGGGTGAGGGTGAAAATGCCCAATGTCACAAAACCCATATGCGCAACGGAAGAATAAGCGATCAGTTTTTTCATATCCTCTTGCGCAAGCGCAACAAGCGACGTGTAAATAATCGCGATAATACTAAGCGTATAGACAAAAGGCGTAAACACTTCGGTTGCATAAGGAAATAAGGGTAATGAAAATCTTAAAAATCCATAAGCACCCATTTTCAGCAAGACACCTGCTAAAATAACAGATCCCGCCGTTGGTGCTTCGACGTGCGCATCTGGAAGCCAAGTGTGGACGGGCCACATAGGCACTTTGACTGCAAAAGACGCAAAAAAAGCAAGCCATAAATAAATCTGTAGATCATAAGGGAATGATTTTGTTAAAAGTTCTGGGATTGATGTCGTCCCCATTTGAACATAGATGGCAATGATCGCCAATAACATTAAAACAGAGCCTAAAAGGGTATAAAGGAAAAATTTAAAAGCGGCATAAACACGTCGTTGACCACCCCAAACGCCAATAATGATAAACATGGGGATTAGAACGGCTTCAAAGAAAAGATAGAATAATACTAAATCAAGGGCAGCAAACATGCCAACCATCATGATTTCAAGCAGTAAAAAACAAATCATATATTCACGTACGTAATTTTTAATTGTTTTCCATGACGCAATAATACAAACAGGAATAAGAAAGGTAGAAAGAAGTACAAAGAAAAGTGAAATACCATCAATACCGACAGCATATTTGATGCCTAAAGAAGGTAACCAATCTACAACATGGTAAAACTGGAATCCTTTATGTGCGACATCAAATCCACCCCATAAAAATAACGACAATACAAAAGTAGTTATTGACGTCCATAAAGCGACATTTTTAATATTACGCTCAAAACCAGGAATTTGTTTAGGGACAAGAAGAATAAAGATGACACCGATGAGTGGCAAAAAAATAATTGTTGTCAACAAAATTGGCAATTGCCCAAACACGAAGAATTCCTCTCTATATCAAAAACTTATAAATCATCCACGTCATTAATGCAAAAACGCCAAGCAGCATAACAAAAGCATAATGATAGAGATAACCTGTTTGGAAACGACTAATGCGCAAAGAAGCATTCATGGTCAATTTAGAAATACCATCTGGTCCTAATCCATCAATAATAAAACCATCGCCCGCTTTCCAAAAAATACGACCAATGATAAAGGATGGGCGGACGAATATTAGATCGTATAATTCATCAACATAATATTTGTTATAAGATAATTGGTATAAAGCCTTAAATTTTTGAGCCATCTTTGCCGGTAATGTTGGTTTGAGTAAATAAAATATATAGGCTAAATAAATACCTAAAAGCACGACAACAAGGGTTAGATGCTCGATTACGAAAGGCACATGCGGATGTCCACCATGATTTGTGACAATTGATTTGCCCCAAAAAGCATGACCCGATGTGAAATAATCGATCCCTAATATACCTGCAAAAACAGCACCGATGGCGAGCATTACAAGCGGCATAATCATGACAAAAGGTGATTCATGAACATGTGCCATCACGCGTTCATGCGCGCGCGGCTTTCCATGGAAGGTTAGAAAAATGAGACGCCATGAATAAAATGCCGTTAATAAAGCAGTTAAAATGCCTATTGCATAGGCGAAATAACCAAGCATATGACCATGCGCGCCTGACGCAAAAGCAGATTCCAAAATAAGATCTTTGGAATAATAACCTGCAAAAATAGGAATACCGGCGAGTGCTAAACTGCCAATCCACATCAAGACATAAGTCGTTGGAATTAAACGCCAAATACCACCCATTTGCCGCATGTCTTGCTCGCCCGACAAGGCATGAATAACCGATCCTGCGCCTAAGAAAAGGAGTGCTTTAAAGAAAGCATGCGTCGCTAGATGGAAAATGGAGGCGTCATAAGCTGAAAGACCAGCTGCAAAAAACATATAGCCCAATTGACTGCAGGTTGAATACGCAATCACGCGCTTTATATCATTTTGCGTCAAGGCAATGGTCGCTGCAAATAAGGCCGTGAGTCCACCAATAATAGTTACAAAAGCAAGTGTGTCAGGTGCAAGTTCGAAAAGTGGCGACATACGTGCCACCATAAAGACGCCAGCAGTTACCATTGTTGCGGCGTGAATAAGGGCTGAGACAGGTGTAGGGCCTTCCATCGCATCAGGCAACCACGTATGAAGGCCTAATTGAGCTGATTTACCCATCGCACCAATAAATAAAAGGAACGTAATCAAGGTCATAGCATGAAAATCATGGCCTAAAAAATGAATAATTTTATCTTTGTGGCTTGCTGCATCCCTGAATATATCGTCGAATGAAACAGATCCAAAAATATAAAAACAAGCAAAAATACCAAGCGCAAAACCAAAATCGCCAACACGATTGACCAAAAAAGCTTTGATGGAGGCTGCATTGGCGGTTGCTTTTTTATACCAGAACCCAATAAGTAAGTAGGATGCAAGACCAACGCCTTCCCAACCAAAGAATAATTGAAGCAAATTATTGGCGGTTACCAGCATCAACATAAAAAAAGTAAAAAGGCTGAGATAAGCCATAAACCGAGGGATCGACTTATCATGGCTCATATAACCAATGGAATAAATATGGACAAGAGTTGATACAAAAGTGACGACAATCATCATTACACAACTTAAGGTGTCGAGCCTTAACGCCCACGAAACTGAAAATGTGCCTGTTTCAATCCAGGTAAAAAGAGGGATAATTGTTTCAATGCCTGAATTGCCTAAAAACAAAAAAACAGAAAGAATGGCAGAAAGGATCATCGGGATGCAGGTGGCATATTGCGCCCCTTTATCGCCTAATTGACGTCCAAATAATCCTGCAATAAGAAAACCTAGGAAAGGTAGAAAAACGCATAAAATGGCCATTCAGTTTTCCTTAACCTTTCATCATATTGACGTCTTCAACAGCGATAGAGCCGCGATTTCTAAAATAAATCACGAGAATTGCAAGACCGATAGCAGCTTCAGCTGCAGCAACAGTTAGTATAAACATAACAAAGACTTGGCCAACTAAATCTTGTAAGAAATGCGAAAAAGCGACCAGATTGATATTGACTGAAAGTAGAATAAGTTCGATGGATAAAAGGATGGTAATGACATTTTTACGATTTAAAAAAATCCCAAAAATCCCCAATGAAAATAAGATGGATGAAATCACAAGGTAATGACTTATACCAATGCTCATAGATTAATTCCTTCTCCCGTTGCAACTTTCTTAATTTCAAGAACGTCTTCACGCGTTCTACTCACTTGGTTGGAAATATTTTGGCGTTTAACACCAACACGTTCCCTCATTGTTAATACAATAGCGCCAATCATCGCAACCAGCAAGATAAGACCTGCAACTTCAAACAGATAAAAATAATCTGTGTATAGAATCAGCCCCAACGCTTTCGTATTGCTTGTTTGTGCTAAGTCAGGCATGGGCGATGCTTTTAAAGGTGTTTCTAAAAATTCGGGATTTGTCATCCACGACACCATTACAAAAATAAGCTCCGCCATCACAATAAGGCCAATGGCGCCACCAATGGGTAAATATTTTAAAAAGCCTTGCTTTGCTTCAGTTACCGTAACATCAAGCATCATGACAACAAAAAGGAATAAAACGGCAACCGCACCCACATAAACAATCATTAAAATCATGGCTAAAAATTCAGCACCACAGAGCATAAAAAGGCCTGCCGCATTAAAAAAAGCGAGGATCAGATAAAGAACAGAATGAACTGGATTGCGCGATGAAATAACCATGACAGCTGCAAAAATCATTAAACTTGCAAAAAGATAAAAGGCAATATCGGCAAGAATCATTTTTCTGTCCTAAGCGTTACGAAAAAGTGTAGTGGTTACGAACTACCTCGACAATTTTATGCCTCATGTCTTATGTTGTCCAATATTTTATCACGTGTGACAAAAGATGTGTCTGAAATGGGGGATCTTGGTCACAGGTGGGTGTTTTGGGAAGAATTAATTAAATTATAGCTTCTTACAAGCATATAATAATTAAAGTTGGTGTAGATGTTTAGGAGCTGTTCAAAGATTGAAAGCTCCTAGTTTCAAGCATAAGTTAATCAGTGAAAGCCTATTTTCCAGAAAGGTAGGTTTGTTGTTAGTATTGACATAATTTTAGGCTTTAATGATTGGCTTCCCTTAATTATTAAGATTAAGAAATATAAACAGATATTCTTTATCTAATTTATTTTATCGATACGAAGGTATAAAAGATTTTGCAATTGAGTAATTGAATCAACACCTTCTTTATCTAAATTATTACCTATGATGTAAAGATATCTAAGATTTTGCAATTGAGCGATTAAGGCAGCACCTTCGTTACCTAAATTGTTTTGCCTGATGTCAAGATATTGAAGTTTTTTTAATTGGGCGATATAAAAGGCATCTTCTTTGAGTAATTTGTTTCCAAAAGCAACAAGATGTTGAAGGTTCTTAAATTTTTTTAATGTTTTGATGATACATGTTCTTTCGCCAGGATACATTTTATACAGCATACCGCTCAAATCTATTTTCTCAACATTAGGAAATTTTTTTGATAGCAAAATCATTTCCTCTGATGTTGGTCTAATTAAAAATACTAATGATTTTACATTATACAAAGGTACCAATTCATGATCGGGATCATTTAAAAATTGACATGTTGCGCTATCAAAATAAGCCGTGTTCTTTTCATTTAAATTGAATATCCCGCTCAATCTATTACTTAAATCAATTTCTCCTTCGTCATTTGTATCAACAGGAATCAGTGGTGTTACAGTGTACAAGGCCATAAGTTGTTCATCTTTTGGTAAAAATGAGGCAATATATTTGCATAGTTCTCCTGAGATTAGAAAGCCTTCAATAGGAACAAGGCTTGGTGCCGAGACATAATCATTTTGACTTGACGAAGTCGAACAGGCGCTTTCATCGGCAATGTCATTGCCATTTGCAAAAGCATGAATTGTTGGTGTTAACAATAAAAACAGAACATTCAGTGTTTTTTTCATTTCGAATTCTTTCAATTAAATTAAAATTTACAAAAAAATCTGTAGCATATTTTTTAAAATACTACAATAAATAAATAATAAAAAAATTATTTATTTATATTTTTTTGTATAAAAGTATGAATATTCAAATAAATTTAATTCAGTTGATGAGCAAATTTTAAAAGTTGCACCAAAATTTGAAAATCTTAGCTTTTGTATGTACGCTGAATAAGACTTTTTTGTATCAGATTTATTTTATAGACAGATTTAAGTAATTTCTAAGCTTGTTCAATATGTTATCACATCAGACAAAAGATGTGTCTGAATTACGGGATCTTAGCCTCAGGTATGTATTTTGAGAAGAATTAATTTAATTATAGATTCCCATAGTACACGACACTTTTAACCAATTAAATCTATAACAAATGCTAGCAAAAAATTAACATAATTACATCGATTTATTTTTTCAAATGAAATATTATTTTTTATAAAATCAATACCATAAGTAAATAAAGAATATAATTT
>JAUXUR010000049.1 GCA_030680745.1 Alphaproteobacteria bacterium | reverse complement strand
ATAGACATAGGAAGGATACATCGTCACGCCTCACTTATGTATATAAGGATACACTTCGTTCGTTGTTCCTTGTCTACTTCTCAAGTCTATTGACTATGCTCATCCAGTTAATCTTACCTTTAAATAATTTGAGTTATATGGAGAATCTATGAGTAAACAACATCATTATGAAATTTCTTTGTGTTGGACTGGAAATAACGGTACTGGCACGTCAGGATATACAACCTATGAACGTTCACATATTGTTCAGGTTTTAGGTAAACCTCATATATTGTGTTCATCTGATCCATTATTTAGGGGTGATTCTGCTAAATGGAATCCAGAGGAGTTATTATTGGCGTCAATCGCCAATTGCCATATGCTTTGGTATTTGCATCTTTGTGCTGATAATTCAATTATTATACACTCATATAAAGATAATCCTGTGGGTGTTATGAAACTTGAAAAAAACGGTTCTGGAAAATTCATTGAAGTAACACTTAATCCGAAAATCGTAATATCTGAACAAGAAAAAAAGACAATGGCAATTGATTTACATCATAAGGCGCATGAATATTGTTTTATTGCTAATTCAGTTAATTTTCCTGTGTTAATAAATCCAATAATTGAGTTGATTTAAATTACTGAGTGTATATAATTACTTCTTTTATGCGTATAAATTTTCAATCTACCACGTCCTAAAATGGAATCATCATCTTAGCATTACTTTTTTCATTTTTTGGTGGTATTTCAGTATGTTTTACGGCGGTACTCGATGTTTTTTTCTGTTTAACAATAGAATCTTTTAAAAGTGTTAGCGAAATGCGTCTATTCATGGGTGATTCAGGTTCGTCGGGTACGAGCAAATCTTTGTCAGCTTTTCCAGAAACAACTTCGATACGTTTTGCTTCAATACCAGCATTATCAAGAACACGACGGCTGGCATTAGCACGTTTTGAAGAAAGTTCCCAGTTTGAATTATTTTTGTTTTTATAAGGTTTTGCGTCAGTATGTCCTGTTATTTCAATTTGATTGGGAAGTTTCATCATAACTATGCCAACTTGTTCTAATAATTTTTGAGTATAATCGAACATTTCAGCGCTACCCAATGGAAACATCTCTTTTTTAGTTTTATCAATGATTTGGATGCGCATCCCTTCGGGGGTTTGTTCAATAAGAAGATTGTCGGACAATTCTTTCAAATCGGGGGAATCCTGAATCGCTTGACGAAGTTCTGTTTCGGCTTTTTTAAAACGTTCTTCTTCAATTTTTTCATGTGCTTTTTCGATAGCGTCTTCAGTTGCCTCTATTTTTTTATCAGGGGCTTTATCGCTAACTTTAACATTTTCTTTAATGTTTGTTTTACTTTCTCCTTGGGCCTCTTCACCTTCAGAATTAGGTCTAAGTCCATCAATGGCAGTAACATTCATTTGAGACATTTGAGAACTCATAGAGCCAGTTGGTGACGTAATGCTGGCCCCTCCAAGCATGCCACCACTGCCGCTTTGAGAACTTTTTGATGCCGAAACGGGGTCAAAGTAATTGGCAATCCCTCGTTTTTGTTCTTCTGTTGTAGCATTCAAAAGCCAAAGTAACAAAAAAAATGCCATCATTGCAGTCACAAAATCAGCATAAGCGACTTTCCAAGCGCCGCCATGGTGTCCATGTCCGCCTTTTTTAACTTTTTTGATGATGATGGGTTTATTATCGTTGGACATGATCAATGCTTTTTATGCTGGTGCAGGAAGTTGTGCAACGGCTTCTTCTACTTCGTAGAAAGTTGGCCTAACATCAGAGGTAAGTGTTTTGCGTGCAAATTCGATTGTGACTGCGGGTGCACAGCCATTCATATGAGCTAAAAGACCTGCTTTTATACAAAACAAATATTTTGATTCAGCGTTAAAAGTTGCCTTGAGCGAACTTGCCATGGGTGCAATAAAACCATATGAAATTAAAATCCCTGCGAAAGTTCCAACGAGCGCAGCACCAATTAAATGTCCTAAAACTTCTGGTGGCTCGGAAATTGATCCCATTGTATGAATAACACCCAAGACGGCGGCAACAATACCTAAAGCGGGCATAGCATCAGCCATTGATTGAACGGCATCTGAAACAGCAAGTTGTTCGTGGTGATGCGTTTCAATTTCTTCATCCATAAGAGCTTCTACTTCGTGTGGGTTATCTGTGCCTAAAGTCCAAAGTCTTAAATAATCGCATAAAAAAGCAACCATATGATGATCATGGTGAAAAGTAGGGAATTGTTGGAATAATGTACTATCATCAGGTTTTTCAACATGTGCTTCAATAGCTAACACACCTTTGGATTTGACAAGTTTGCAAACGGCATAAAGTAAACTGAGTAACTCAAGGTAGGATGATTTATTGTAAGCAGATCCTTTAACAAGTTTTTTTAAGGATTTTAGTGTCGCGCCAATAACAGCTTTTGGATTGCCGATAATAAAAGCACCGACGGCAGCGCCACAAATAATAAGAAATTCAAAAGGTTGGAACAAAATAGCCATGTGTCCACCAGCGGCCATGTAGCTACCGAAGACGCAAAAAACAACAACGGCTGCCCCTATAAAAAAAAGCATTTGATTCCTACCTTAAGTTTATTATTGTATTTTACATTGTCGCTAAAATTTATGATTTGATCAAGCTAGATAGTTGTGACGCTTTGTGCAAATATATATGAGCGATGTATTAAAGAAGGTATATAATGACACGAAAATATTTTGGAACTGACGGTATTCGGGGTAAAACGAATGATTTTCCTATGTTGCCTGAAATTGCAATGAAGGTTGCAATGGCAACAGCGCAAGTGATTGGCCCAAAAAGCTATCGTCAAGCAGTTGTGATTGGTAAAGATACGCGTCTTTCAGGCTACATGCTAGAGCCGGCACTTACAGCAGGCTTTGTGAGTCTAGGTTTTGATGTTTATCTTGTAGGACCAATGCCCACACCTGCAGTTGCAATGCTTACACGTTCTTTACGTGCAGATTTAGGCGTGATGATTTCGGCTTCACATAATCCTTTTGAAGATAATGGTATTAAAATTTTTGGTAGTGACGGTTATAAATTAAGTGATGATTTAGAACATAAAATTGAAGCATTGATTGAAAATCCAGAATGGAATCGTGCAAGGCCAGAAAACTTAGGAAATGTAACGCGCTTGGAAGATGCCAGGGGGCGCTACATTGAGTTTGCCAAAAATACTTTTCCAAAAAAAATGCGTCTCAAAGGGTTGAAAATTGTTCTTGATTGTGCCAATGGTGCAGCCTACAAAGTAGCACCAACCGTATTATGGGAATTGGGTGCACAAGTTATTCCGATTAGTGTAAATCCTGACGGTATCAATATTAATCATCAATGTGGTGCTATGCATCCAGAAGTCTTGTCGAAAGCTGTGCTTGAGCATAAAGCAGATTTAGGGATAGCGCTTGATGGTGATGCTGATCGCATTATGATGGTTGATGAAAAAGGTCGATTGGTTGATGGCGATCAAATCATGGCCCTGATTGCAAAATTTTTCTATGAAACCAACAGATTAAAGGGCAATGGTGTTGTCGGTACCATCATGTCTAATTTAGGCATGGAGCGTTATTTAAATGCCATGAAACTTGATTTGGTGCGTGCCAAAGTTGGTGATCGTTATGTCATGGAGAAAATGGTTGAAGGGAAATATAATGTGGGTGGCGAGCAATCGGGCCATATTATTCTAACGGATTATACAACAACAGGTGATGGTTTAATCGCAGCTCTTCAAACATTAGCAGTATTAATTGAGCAAAACAAACCGATAAGTGAAGTGTGTCACGTATTTGAGCCTGTGCCACAATATAAACGTAATGTTCATTTTTCTAGTGGTAATCCGCTTCAAAATCAAAAAGTACAAGATGTAATACGTGAAAATGAAGCACGCATTTTGCCAAAAGGCCGCCTTGTGATTAGACCATCAGGTACCGAGCCTGTGATTAGAATTATGACTGAAGGAGAAGATGAGAATCTCATTAAAGATGTTGCTGAAAATATTGCAGCCTCCATTGAGCAAGCGCAACGCGTAGCTTAGTGGTTTTTAGAGACTCTACTATTGTGGATGATTGATGGCTTCGGTACTTGATCCTTATATATGAAGAATAATCTACTGGATAAAAATTTATGTTGGTTAGAAACTTACCAAACACTAGCCGTTTCCCTGAACAAGCGAGAAGAGAAGTTTCGAGCACGGATTCAAGGTCTAATTAACAATCACGATCGTAGATCATGACATGTTTGGAAAAAATAAAGCCATGGTCTTTGATCATGTATTTTAGTTGGGTCCTTGATCTAGGTATGAAGCTTCACTTTAATAGACTTCTTTTGAAACTTTACTACTGTGGCCGATTGATGCGTCCTTTCGGTACTCAGATCCTTATGTATGAAGAATCAATCTACGCGACAAAAAATGAAATTGCTTCGGTTTCACCTCTCCCCTTGTGGGCTAATCTGTAGACACATCTTTTAGAGTGTTGTGGTACACTCGTCCTCAAATAAATATCGATAAAAGAAATTTATATTCTTCTATAAAAAATAATTAAGAATGAGGGAAAGATGAGCAGCAAATATAACGTTGGTAATTTTGGGGATAAACGACTAGAAAAGGTAGGTATTTACCTAACTCATGAGCGGTGATTGTTGATGAAAAATATTCTTGTTCTTTGTACTGGCAATTCCTGCCGTTCAATTATGGCTGAAGCGATTATTAATCATTTAGGCGGTAAACATTTCAAGGCAGTAAGCGCAGGTAGCAAACCAACGGGTTGTGTGCATCCCAAAGCTATAGAAACCCTTAAGCGTCATGGTATTAATGTGGGGGAACCTCGAAGTAAATCTTTGAATGAATTTACAGGACAAGATTTTGACCTGCTCATCACTGTTTGTGATGCGGCAGCTTCCGAAAGCTGTCCTGTATTTCTCGGTAAGCACAAAAAACTACACTGGAGTATACCAGATCCAGCCGACGCTATAAGCAGCGAGGAAAATATGAACGCTGTATTTGATAAGGTGTTTGATATGCTTAAAATTCGAATAGAAAAAAAATTACTGAACTATGATTAAACTTTTTAGATATAGTGAAATAACTTTAAATTCAGACAAGGAATGATGCGCGATGTGTAGTCTCTTCCTACATGAGGAAGGTTTGACGATGCATCAATATTTAACAAAAAAGGACTTTTTATGGAGCAGCTTTCCAAGAAACTTTCTTTTCTTGATCGTTACCTGACGTTATGGATTTTCTGCGCCATGGCCTTGGGTGCAGGATTAGGTTTGGCTTCTGAGAACCTTCAAAAGTTTCTCAATAACATGACTGTTGGCGCGACCAACGTTCCTATTGCTATAGGACTAATCTTAATGATGTATCCACCGTTGGCACGTGTCAAATATGAAGAGCTGGGACAGGTGTTTCAAGATCGTAAAATTCTGATTATCTCTATTGTGCAAAATTGGATAATAGGCCCGCTTCTAATGTTCGTGCTGGCCGTTATTTTCCTGCATAACTATCCTGAATATATGACAGGTGTCATCCTCATTGGTCTTGCACGTTGCATTGCGATGGTGATTGTGTGGAATCAGCTTGCCGGAGGTTGTAACCAATATGTGGCGGGATTGGTTGCATTCAACAGTGTGTTTCAGCTTCTGTTTTTTTCGGTATATGCCTGGTTTTTTCTTAATTTCTTGCCCTCAGTTATAGGCCTTTCATCTCAAGTATTGGATATTAGCTACTGGACAATTGCCGAATCAGTCTTAATTTATCTGGGAATCCCATTTTTTGCTGGTTATCTGACGCGCAAGATATTGCGTCCACGTAAAGGAGCGCAGTGGTTTGATAACATTTTTCTACCAAAAATCGCGCCTATCACGTTGATTGCTCTTCTTTTTACCATTATTTGCATGTTTATTCTTAAAGGAAATGTGATTATGGAGTTACCACAGGATGCATTGCTTATTGCTATTCCACTGACGATTTATTTCGTGGTAATGTTTTTTATCAGTTTTATTATGGGTAAGCTGATCGGTGCTGATTATGCACACACCACTGCCACTGCTTTTACAGCAGCTAGTAATAATTTTGAGTTGGCCATTGCGGTGGCTATTGCTACTTTCGGTCTTGCATCTCCAGTGTCTTTTGCCACGGTTATTGGTCCTTTGGTAGAGGTGCCGGTACTGATTTTGCTAGTTAAAGTCGCACTTTGGTTGCGCAGCAAATGTTACAAAAAAGAATGACATGCACATGACGAAAAGTAAAACTGACTATGATGTTATTATTATCGGCGGCGGGCAGGCAGGGCTTGCGACTGCTTATTATATGAAGAGAATTGGTTTAAATTTTCTTATCCTTGATGCAGAAAAAAAGCCTGGTGGTGCATGGCTGCATACATGGGACTCGCTTCGCTTGTTTTCTCCGGCCAGTTATAGTTCTTTGCCTGGGTTGCAAATACCGCAGGAGAATTCGGAGATTTTTCCAGGTAGAGAAGACGTCATTAACTATTTTACGCGTTATGAGCAGCGCTATGAATTTGAGATAGTGCGTCCTGTAAAAATTAATCAGATCAAATCAGAAAATAACCGTCTTATAGTCATAAGTGAAGATGGTCGAAGTTGGATTACGCGTTCGGTTGTTAGTGCAACTGGAACGTGGAGACAGCCATACACGCCTATCTATAAAGGTCAGGAGTCGTATAAGGGGGAGCAAACGCATTCTGCGCATTATCGATCTCCTGATTCATATAAAGGTAAGCGTGTGATTGTGGTAGGTGGTGGTAATTCCGGTGCTCAGATTCTAGCTGAGCTTTCTAAAGTTGCTGACACAACATGGGTTACATTGCAAGATCCTGTCTTCTTACCTGATGATGTAGATGGGCGTGTACTATTTGAACGTGCGACAGCAAGGGTAAAAGGTAAGGTGGACGACAAGCAACCAATTGGCGGTATTGGTGATATCGTTATGACTCAGTCGGTTAAAAATGCGCGTGATCGTGGAGTATTAACCAGTGTACGTCCATTTATGGCGTTCATAAAAACTGGTGTAATCTGGCCAAATAGTTCTGAAGAAGTGGCTCACGCAATACTCTGGTGCACAGGGTTTAGACCTGCGCTTTCTCACCTTGAATCTTTGGGTGTAGTGGGTGTGGAAGGTAAAGTTGATCTAAAGCAATACCAATCTATTAAGGAGCCACGTCTTTGGCTGATCGGTTATGGCGATTGGGTGGGTGCGGCTTCTGCCACTATAATTGGTGCTTCACGTACTGCCCGTGAGATGTCGTCTAGACTAAGTGCGTGGCTTGTTGAGAATAATTTATAATAGACTTCTTTCGAAACTACTATTGGGGTCGATTGATGTGTCGCTTTGGTCTTCAGATCCTTATGTATGAAGAATCAATCTATGGGACAAAAAATGAAATTGCTTCGGTTTTACCTCTTCCCTTGTGGGAGAGGTCGGCGCGCAGCGACGGGTGAGGGGTATCTAAAGCGTTTACAAAAAGCAACGTCATCATGCCATAATCTAAGCATTGCCAAACAAATACTCATCTCTCCAAAATTGTAAAATACCCCTCACCCGCTCCCACAAGGGGAGAGGTAAAAAAAACTTCTTTTGAGGGCTTTTGGTAAAAAATTGTTTTTGTCCCGTAGATTGATTGACTATACCCAAATGATTTGGAAATGCCGATTTTTAGGTATGAGATTTGAGGTGATTTTTGATGCCGAAAATTTCGACAGATAATTGTTTTACCTTAGAAATTTTTGGTTCAAAAAGCGACCATAAGGTCATCGGCTAAAAACGGTAGTTTCAGATTATTTGGGTATATATTTTATCTCACGACGCTTTTAACGTCGGGATATTAATAATCTTTGCATCTATATTGCGTGATCCTGGTCGATCTATGTTTTGTACATCTAATGCTTTTAATTTGCGGTGAAGGGCAGAGCGCTCCATCCCAATAAAAGTCGCTGTGCGCGATACATTGCCGCTAAATCGATGAATTTGCGCAAGCAAATAATCGCGTTCAAAGATTTCACGTGCTTCACGTAAGGGCAGGGTCATCAATTCATGGCCACGTTCCCATTTAAGAACACCAGGTGAATTGCCTGTAATTTCGGGTGGTAACATTTCAGAAGTGATAGGATCCTTGGCAGTGCCAGGGGCCATAATCAATAGACCTTCAATGACATTACGTAATTGACGCACATTGCCTGGCCAATCATATGTTTGAAGTGCAATAAGCGCATCATCACGTAAAATTCGTTGTGGCACGCCAGCGCTTTTCGAACATTTATCTAAGAAATATTCAATAAGTTGAGGAATGTCTTCACGATGTTCACGTAAAGAAGGCATTAGGATCGATACAACATTTAAACGATAGAATAAATCTTGTCTGAATCTACCATGCGCAATTTCTGTTGCTAAATCACGTGAGGTTGCGGTTACAACGCGTACATCAACTTCAACTGAAGTTGTGCCGCCTAAACGTTTAAATGTTTGTTCGTGAAGGGCGCGAACAATTTTACCTTGGGTTTCTAAAGGCATGTCAGCGACTTCATCAAGGAAAAGGGTGCCATTGTGGGCCTGTTCAAAAAGGCCGATTTTGCGTGTATGATTTTTACCAATACGGGGGCCTTCAACACCGAAAAGTTCTTCTTCTAAATAATCAGGTTTCATGGTCGCGCAATTTAGCACGACGAAAGGATTGTTGGAACGTGTTGATGCTGCATGAAGTTGACGTGCAGCGAGTTCTTTACCAGTGCCTGGTTCGCCAGTGATCATGACACGGCTATTAGAGCGTGCCGCTTTTTCAATCGCTTGATTCACATGGTTTACAGTCGAGGATGTGCCAATTAATTTTTCAGCGAATCCAAAGCGTGATCTTAAGTCAAGATTTTCACGTCTTAATTGGGCTGTTTCAATAGCGCGTCTAATAAGGACAAGAAGACGATCGGCTTTAAAAGGTTTTTCAATGAAATCATAAGCGCCCAATCTTATAGCATTTACAGCCATTTCGATGGTGCCATGACCTGAAATCATAATAACGGGAAGACCTGGATGATCTTTTTGGATGACTTTAAGAAGTTCAAGTCCATCCATTCTGCTGCCTTGAAGCCAGATGTCTAAAATAACAAGACTCGGGCAACGTTGTTGTATTGACGCTATTGCTTTTTCGGCGTTTTCAGCATCTCTCGTATCATATCCATCATCAGAGAGTATTCCGGCAATTTGCAGACGAATATCTTGTTCATCATCAACAATCAAAATATCATGTGGCATTTTTAAGAAACCTTTTCTTCTCTGTTGTCTTCAATAATAGCAGGCGTTTTTTGAAACCTAATGGTCACACGAGCCCCACCCAAATCGGAGTCCCCTAAAATAAGTTCTCCATTATGATCTTCCATAATCTTTCGAATAATAGCAAGCCCTAATCCACTACCCTCTGGATGGAAAGTAACGTAAGGCTCGATAAGTTCCTCGCGGCCCTGTATTGGAAAACCAGGTCCGTTATCTTCAACATCTAGGTAAGTATCATTGTCGCTTTCGCGTAATGTTAATCTCACCATAGCACGATTATTTGAAGATGACAGCCCAACAAATTTATCTTTTACACTTTTTAATGCTTGAACAGCATTCTTAATAAGGTTTTGAATCACTTGTCTTACTTGGCGCGGGTCAGCTTTTAACGTGTAATTTGTTTGAAAGACCTCTAAAGCGAAATGGATATCAGGGTTTGCATTTTTATGCAAGAAAAGAATTTCCTGCGCTAATGATTTGAGCTCTATATCTTTGATGCTTGGGGCAGGCATACGTGCGAAAGATGAAAACTCATCAACCAATTTACCAATATCATCAACTTGACGAATAATGGTATCTGTACATAATTTAAATACATCGGGATCCGTTACGATCTCTTTCATATATTTGCGTTGCAAGCGTTCTGCAGCCAGTTGAATAGGCGTTAAAGGGTTTTTGATTTCATGTGCAACGCGTCGTGCAGCATCTGCCCAAGCTGCTTGCCTTTGGGCTGATAATAATTCTGTAATGTCATCAAAAGTGATCACATAATCATGGCCGGGATTTTCTATGCCTTCAGCAACAAGGGTAACGCTTAAAGTGCGGATACGACCCTTGCGCATAATTTTAATATGTTGTTTTGACGTTTGATCGTCTGATTTTATGGCTTGATTCAAAAAACCAGCAAGTTCAGGAACAAGAATTTCCAGTTTTTCATTTATTTTAATCGTAAGATCGACAGATAATAAATCGCTTGCACGTTTATTAGGTAATAAAATGCGGCCTTCTTTATCAAGACCTATAACGCCCGCCGATACCCCTTGAAGGACGGCTTCTGAAAATCGTTGACGTTGTTCAAGTTTTTGATTGATGATCATTAATTCTTGACGTTGTTCGACAAGTTGATCCGTCATTTTATTAAATGTTTTGCTTAAAATACCTAAAGCATCATCTTTATCATCCCGTGTGACGCGAACGGAAAAATCACCGGCACTGACGCGTTCAGCAGCACCAATCAGATTGGTGATAGGCGTTACAAGCTGTGTCGCAAAACGAAGGCCGCTCCAAATCGAGGCTAAAAGAAACAATAAAGCAACCACGATGAAGACAAGGACGAACAAAATTTCAACATCGCCGCTTTGCCCGTGTAATGCTTCATAGGCCGAGGCTGCTTCAAGCGTTAAATTAACATTTTCATGGACTAAAGGATTAACGTTACGCGCAATGTATAAAAAACGTTCAATAAAAGGGGTATCAACTATGCGTAAAAGGGCACGCATACGATCTTCAGTTTCGTTCGTTTCATTTGTAAAAATGGAAATACCTGTTTTTCGTGCTTCCTTAAGCGCTTGATCGGGTAATAGAGGAAAATCGACGAGTGACCAACTTGAATGATAGCTTGCGATAATGCGTTGATGGTGATCATAGAGAATGGCTTCTGTTAACTCACGATAAATGGCTTGTTTTTCAATAAATTGAGTAAGAATTTCAGGATCTTCAAGAAAATGATGTTTGATTTGGTTGTAATCATCAGCCATCGCCCTAACTTCACTTTCGATCGATTTTTTATGTTCCTTTAGGTAATATTCGGCGACTTTTTTAGATTCATTAACAGCTGTTGAAACCCTAGAGTTAAACCAATTTTCAATCCCTAAATGAAAGAACACAACTGAAAAACTTAGAACAATGATTGTAGGGATGATGGCGGCCAGACTAAAAGCTAGAGCAAGCTTTACGTGGAGTCCTGAACCAGCAGCTCCTTCTTTACGTTTGTGCCAAACGGATACAATTTGACGCGTAACGACAATGCCAAAAAATAATAATAAAACAAGATTAATATTGAGCAGAATAATAACTGTTTTGGGGTCTGGTCCTAAAGGGGGATTGCTTGAAATAACAGCATAGGTCGTGACACATGAAATCAGCACGGTAATTGCTAGAAAAACAGCCGTTTTTTTTTCGAGATTCTTTTTTTTTGCCCATTCCTTAAAAACAAGAAAGAGGGATTTGATTTTTTTTTTCATGTTTTCCAATTAACTGCCCACCTTATGGGCAAATTCGTCGTCAGTCTTCCGCTTCCGGTACTCATGTACTATAGTACATTCCGTTCCAGTTCTCAGTCTTTCTAGACTTTGCCTCATAATCTGCACAGTTAGAAGTGAGGGGGCTTGGATGTGCTATTGTACTAAATTAACGATGTCACAGGTTGTATCTTAATTGCAACTTTAGGGAAAGTACATCAAAAAATATAAATAAGAATAATTCATAAATGCGTCGAATGTTTGGGGAGTTGTCTCCCCAAATTGAGGTTGGAATATTACGAAAGAATACCTTTTTTTTGCAGTCTCAAACGCGTTTCATATAATTCACGTGCGAGTGCGTCTAAGAATAATGGTAAATTATAGGTTTTGCTTCCATAGCCTATTGTTTCGAATGTAAATTTATCTTCAAGGTTTTTTTCTGCTAAAAACCTTTGGCAGACAGCATTTTGGTATCTTATATGAGGTGCTGATGAGACCACCAGATATTTACCAGGTTCTGGGTTTTTTTCGAGCCAGGCATTGAGTGTATCAATTGTTGTGGGCCTTACGAATTGTCCAGATGCATTGAGTTTTTTAGGTGCAGAAGCAACGATGTTTTCTTTTGAATTTGGAAAAACGTTGATAATTTTTTGTATTACATTTGTTTCAGTGCGTAAATCCGCTATATCTATTTCACCAAAAATTTTTTTTAAGTTTTCGGGTGACTCAACAGAGGGGTCTAAATCTCTTTCTCCGACGAGATAATAATATTTGGAAGCATTAATATCCAACGCATTCATAAAATCATATCGTTTTTTTTGGGTTTTGCTTGTTGCACCCAAAAGAAGTATGCCTTTACAATCGTGGTTTTTTGGCTTTATTTCAACTTGTATTTTAAGTTGTTCTAAAAATGGACGTGCAGATTCTTCGAGTGCCTTAAATTGGTTTGGATCAATGTCCCAACGTTCTTGACCAGGTTTCCGAAGCCAGGCTTTTTGCGTTTCTTCAACTATAGAGTTTAAGTTTCCTAAATGTTCAATTTTCATGACATTAAGAAGATTTAAAAGTACTTCTTGGGGACGACCTGTTTCATCCACAAGGGATAGTGCAAAACTTTCTTGGCGATTGGTGCAAGATGTTTGAATGAAAATTGCGAGGAGAGCAATTGCTACATATTGGATTGATTTTCTAAAGCTCATATCTAACCTTATCATAATAAAATGTTTCTGCATTTTCAACGATATTTATCGTTTGTTTCAGTGTGCTAGCGATTTGATAGCAAATATGAAACTAAATAACAAGTGTATTTATATGAGCGTTTTATTGGTTTATATAGTTTCAAAATTACTTTCATAAAGCGCTTTTAAAAGATCTTTTACAAGATTCACATCATCGCTCGCATTAATTTTTGCGCGAAACTCAGCTGAGTTTGTAAGGCCTTTGCTGTAGCTTGAAATATGTTTACGTGCCATACGGAGGCCAGTGCCTTCGCCATAATGGCTGAGCATATCTTCTAAATGTGCTAAAAGAATGGAATATTGAAGTTTTAGTGGTGGATCAGGTAATTTGATACCTGTTTTAAGATAATGGCTCATTTGGTTTAAAAACCATGGTCTGCCATAGGTTGCACGACCTATCATGATGCCATCAGCACCGGACAGCTTTAGACTTTCATCGGCATCATCGTATGAACAAATATCACCATTAACAATCACAGGTATTTTAACAGCGTCTTTAACTTGGCGTATAAAAGCCCAATCAGCGCTTCCAGAATAAAATTGGCATCTGGTGCGACCGTGAATCGTAATCATCTTGATGCCTGTTTCTTCGGCAATACGTGCAAGATTAGGAGCATTTAAATTTTCATGGTCCCAGCCCATGCGCATTTTAAGCGTGACAGGGACTTTGACTGCATTCACAGTTGCTTCTAAAATTTTGGAGGCGAGTAATTCGTCGCGCATTAAAGCAGAGCCTGCATAGCCGTTAACAACTTTTTTGGCAGGGCAACCGAAATTAATGTCAATAATAGAAACGCCACGATCTTCGTTCAGTTTGGCAGCTTCTGCCATGAAAATGGGCTCACATCCTGCAAGTTGGACGGCCATAGGATATTCTTCAGGGCTATGGGAAGCCATCATTAAGGTGCGCGCGTTAAGGCGGATCATTGCTTGGCTTGCGATCATTTCGGATACGACAAGGCCTGCACCACATTGTTTGACAAGTTTACGGAAGGGAGGGTCAGTGACACCAGACATAGGTGCTAAAATGACAGGGTCATCAATAATGATGTTGCCGATTTGAAGAGGAGGAAGATTGTGATTGTTCATAAAATTTTATTAGTATTTTATATTAAAATTATTTTTAAAAACACGTCAATGGAAAAGTTTAAGTGTTTTACGTAGTTTCTATACATTGAGTATTTAATACTCTAAAAATCTGACAATTTTACTAATCATACAGATTTAAGTATAACACCATTCCGCGGTACGAATGGTGAGCGCAGAAGGAATCGAACCTTCGACCCGCTGATTAAAAGTCAGCTGCTCTACCGCTGAGCTATGCGCCCTACAAGAACTGAAAGTTATATCTTTTTTGTATAAAGGTCAATCCCTATTTTGATGTTTTTTATATTTTTTTTTAGATTGGCGGATAAAAATGCATTTTTTTCAGCATATTGATAAGAATAACGGCAAATTTATTGACAGAATCATTCATGAAATGTGTCAATTTTTATAGTTAAATGATTTGAAATTCAGACAAGGAGCAACGAGCGAAGTGTATCCTTATATACAGGAGTGAGGCGCAACGACGTATCAATTCGAGTCATTTAACTATATCGTCTGTTTTTATTAAAAAATTGTGCATCATATTTGATCGCGTTAATTTTTTGTAGGATAATGTTTCGTTGCATTGTTGATGAATTTGTTCTTAATGCTTGTTCAAAATAGTCAATTGCTTGTTGTTTTTCATTTAGTTTGATATAAGCATTGCCAATATTAAATAAGGCTTTATGGCGTTGTTCATAGGTTGGTTTTAAGGCGAGTGCTTTTTTGTAATGTTCGATTGCAAGTTTTGGTCGATTATGTGCCTCTGAATTATAGGTGTTCCCGAGTCCAAGATGGACTTGGGTATGTAATTCAATATTATCGATATTTTTAAGATACGATAATGCTTCAAGATACCATGCGGCTTGTCCAAGATTTGGATTATATCTTGTGTGCTTTTTAATGTAATAGCTATCTTTATAAATAGCATTTCCAAGGCCAATAAGCGTTTTTATTCGAAGAATAACATTATTTTTATTATTTAAAATATCGAGTGCTTTAAGATACCACGCAGGATTTCCAATTTTTCCGTCATAGCCTGTATAATGTGTAATATGTGTTGCGTTACAATATTTTGCGTTTCCAAGGGCTAAAAGAACTTTTACATGAAGAATGTTATGAATATCATTCTCTAAAAGATCTAATGCTTTAAGACACCATGCAATACTTCCAATATTGCCATTATACCCTGTGTATTGTGTAATATGTCCTGGATCATCGTATTTAGCATTACTGAGGGCTAAAAAGACTTTTATGCGATGATTTATGTTGTTGTCATTGCCCAGAAGGTCTAATGCTTCAAAAAACCAGGCAAAAAATCCTATATCTATATTATGTTTTGTGTATTTTTCTATATTAATTTCATTGTGATATTTAATTTGCCCAAGACCAATAAGGCATTTTATACGTAAATTAATATCGTCATTGATTTCTAAAAGATCTAATGCTTCAAGAAACCAGGCAGCATCTTTAATGGTTTCTTTATATTGAGTATGTTTATTAATATAAAATCCATTGGTGCATTGTATCTCTCCTAAAGCAATAAGGACTTTTATGCGTAATGCAGCATCATAATGAATGTCTAAAAGATCCAATGCTTCCAGAAGCCAGGCGATAGCGCCCATTTTCGAATCATAGTTTGTATAATTTTTAATATTGTTTGGGTTTGAATGTCTTTCTAGGCCAAGCCCCATAAGAGCTTGAACGCGAAGGGTAATGTTCTCAGCGTCGTTGTTTAAATTTTTTAAAACATCTAATGCTTTTATATACCAATGAGATGAATTGTTATTGCGAGAAGGGATGTTTATTATTTGTGTGTTATCATTTTGAAAAATAGAAAAATCATTACATTTTGCATCGCCGAGTCCAATATAGGCTTGAATAACGTAAAAAGGATAACTTTCATCCTGTATTAATATTAAAACTTTTTTGAAATATTTGATTGCGTTTGCTTTGTCGTTTTGAGTTAACGAATTGTTTCCTTTTAAAATATATTTTTTTATTTTATCGATATCTATACATTTTTTTTTATTTGGTGTTTCTATTTCATTCCTTTTTCTTTTTAATGATTCTTTTTTGAATTTTGCATTTTTAGAAGGGTAAAATGATTCTTCTTCAATCTCAATGGTGGATTGATTGGAAAATATATTTAAATCAGGTGTTTTAATATGAAAACAATCATCATTATCGATTGATATTTTCTTGTTAGGGAGATTTGTGTTGTTGACTTCATTGTTTTGAATAATTTTTTTTGACTGTTTAATTCGTTCGCATGCTTCTATTATTTTTTCAAGAGTTTTTTTTGTTTTTTTATCTTTATTTTGTTTAATAATAGTACGTAAGGCGAAATAAAATTCTAAATAAGTTCTTTTTTTATCAGGATCCCAATCATTTTTTATTGTTCTTGCAAGTGAATCCCAATCATTTTCGTTATAATTTAACGTATTTTTTGGAAAAAAGATTTGTGTCCGTTCTAAAGACATTGTTAATGGATTGTCTTTTTTGTTTAATTTTTTGTAAGAGGTTGTATTTATAGATGCATTTTCTTGTATTTTTAGTTTGAAGTAGGATGAATCTGAAGAATTTGCCTTTGTTGAAAATAAAGAAGGATTTTTAATATTTTTTCTAATAGGTGCTGTTGATATAGATGCTGGTTTTTTTTTATTTTTGGGATTGTTAATTACATAACAGGTTCTTTTTAATTTATGGATTGTCTTTTCTAAATCTTTTTTTTTGTCTTTCTTGAAAATTTTATCAAGAGCACTATAAAGTCCGTAAAAAGTTTTTTCTTTGGTTGGATCCCAAATAGATTTTAATTTTTTTGTTTGTTTAATCCAATCTGTTTCTTTATTTGTTAAATTATTTTCAATAGAAATATTATTTATTTCTTTTATGTGCTCAATCAAATCGTTTCGAGAGAAAGTTGTGTTTTTTTGAGGAATTTTTGTGGGTTTGTTTAGTTTATTATTATTTTGTTGTTTACTGTCATCAATAAAAAGTTCTTCATCAGAAAATTCTTCATCGGAGGTCGAATCTGGATTATAATCAGAAATTTCTTCTTCGGAAGGCATTTCTTCGAAATCTGAATTTATACTATGTGCTGCTTCATATACTAAAAAATTCCCTATTAAAAAAAGTAATAAATATAATTTTACCTTCATGATGTTGCCTCGCGTAGATAGTAATATTTTTGGATCGTTTAAAGTGTTTTGTGTATTTTATTATTTTTATATTGATAATAATTCTAAAGTCATCTGGCAAAAAATAGCAACTAAAAAAATCGCGGGATTGATGTGAGTATAGTGATTTCGGTTGTTTCAAAATGTGAATCATAAACAATGACGATAAAGGCAAATTTGTTGTCAAATTTACCCTTCAAGATTTTTTTTATTTTCAAGGTATTGCAAAATAAAGAACGAAATGTCATAGCTTCTGATATTAACCATCATAATGACCAATACATTGAAGAATTTCAATCATTAAACCAGGCACATATCGGTAAATAATCCTGTCTTCTGCGTTAATGCGTCTAGAAAACAAATCAGTATTCATTAATTTTTCAGGCTTTCCTCTATTTCCATTTAGTTGAATATCATTAATGAGTGTATAAATCTTTTTTCGTACTGATTGAAGGCAATTGTTTAATTGCTCTTTTGCTTTCTTTGACCACAAAATTTTAAAATTAGCAGTATTTTTTTTTGTATTAGAGATGAGCAAGTCTCTTTCTGGTTGAGAAATGTTTTCAGTAAGCATCTTTTTAAAGATACGATTTTTTTCTTTTTGTTTTTGGCTTTTTTTGAATTCTTTGAGATTTCTTCGTTGAAGCTCATTTAGCTCATATTCATGATCTGATGTTTTTGTTGGCGTATAAACATCATCATATGTCATGTAAGAGGGGACATAAGAAGCTGAAGATACATTGCTTGAGCTAGTGCAAGTGTATCCATCATCAGAACATTCCTTTTCTTCTGGGCTTGATACTAAATGACTGTCATCGTATTCTTCTGGACTTGATACTATTTCGCTGTCATCGTTTTCTGAGTTGGGAAAATCTGTATCGTGCTCTTCTTGCAATGGATTTATTGCAGAAGAATCTTCTTTGTTAGTACAGGATTCATGGTTAAGTTCATTGTGAAGAATAATGTAATATTCATAAGATTTTCTATGTCCATCTAAGTAGGCTTCTTCAAAAAGTTTCAAGGCATCTTCTTTGTTTTTTTTCAATTTTTTTAAAGGGGATTCAATTTTTATCATCCCTAATAAATGTTTGCTGAGGGGTGTTAAAGGATGTTTTTGAAGGAGAGATTCAATAATTTTATAACGTTTTTGTTCATTTATTATTGGGTTGCCTTTTAAGTCAGTATTAATTTTTCTATAGTAATACAAAAGTGATAAATTATAGCATGATTCGTAATTGTTTGCTTCTAAATATAATTCTGAAGCTTTATAATATCTGTCTTTTTTATCAAATAAATTTCCTTGATAATCTATGTTGATGAGTTCATCGGAAATCATCTTGGCCATTTTAAGCTTAGCTATATTTATGTTTATTTTATTTCTTATTTTTTTGATGATATTATAAATAATATCATTTTTTTCAGCGAGATTGATAGGGTTTCCGTTTAAGTCTGTATTGATTAAATTATTTGCAATTAGCTGGGCTATGTGTAACAAGCTTATTTGATTGTTCATTTTGCGTAATAAATCGGCGGCAATTTCGTAACGGTTAGATTCTAATAGAGTGTTACCTTCCCAGTCAGTGTTTATTTTTTTATCTATAATTAAGAGTGCAAAATTTTCTAACGATAAAGATTTTTTATATAAGCTGGCAGCAATTTCATAGCGCTTATCTTCTGTGAAGTGGTTTCCTTGGTCATCTGTCGAAATATCGCCACGTCTTATCATTGATGCAATGTTGGATAGAGCAACTTCTGATAGTGAGGGTACTAAGCTTGTTTTTCTATAAAGTTCAGCAACAAAATTGTATCTGTTTGTATCTGAAAAAAATTCTTTTCCTTCTAAATCAAAGTTCAACTTTTTTTCATAAACACAATGTGTAAAATTTAGTACACATTCATTTTCATCTTCATTTGATGAATTGTTTTGATCAATTTTTTTTATTATTTCATTTATTGATTTTGTTAATTTTTCTATATTTTGTTTTGTTAGTTTTTTATTATTAGGACCGTAAAAAATTTTGACAAAACGAAGACATTCAAAAAACAAGCTATTTATTTCAAGTTTCCAGATAATTTTTGATAAAACTTTATCTTTATCTGCATAATTAAAGGGCTTGTTTGTTTCATCTTTATTTCTATATTCAGCATAAATCAGTCGTATTAAAATTATTAAATCTGCTGTATCTATTGCCTTGCACCAAAAAAAAGATGATTCATGATAGTAACCTTTATTGTGCAATACGCGTGAAATATCTTGTTTTGCCATATTGTATGTTTTTTTGCATACGGGTACCATTGTGTCCAATAAATGGGCTTCGATAAAGTGTGTTAAATGCATGGATAGAGACATGAATTTTTTGTCGTAAATGTAGAATCTTGAAAAAATTTGAATGCATTTGTATAATATGTCTAATGAAAAATATTGAGGTTTAAAAAAATCTTTATTCATTGATATGAAAGAATTTTTATATTTTACTTTTAATTCTTCTTTGTTTATAAAATTCATTAATTTTTCATATGGAGATTTTATATTTTTTTCAAGTTCTTCTTGGTTTCCAGCCATTGATGCTGCTATCCAATAAGAAAGCATGTACCAAGAAAAAGCTTCTGCGTAATGTTTTTGCTTTTCGATAGGATTGATTTCTGCATCGCCTTTTTCTTCAATTAATTTTCCTAAGAAAAACATTGAATTGTAGCAACCATTTTTTATGTTAGCCTTTAATGCTTCTTCATAATCTAGTAGATTTTCATTATCTTTTAGAATAATGGCATTTAATAATCTTTTTTTATTATTTTGTTCAATTTTTTTACGTTTTTCTTGAATTTTTTTAATTATTTTTGTATTTGATTTTTTGCTAAGTTTTATTATTTGAAGTCCATCTTCCCACCACTCTTTTAAGTGTTCAATCCCAAAAGATTCGGCTAAAGCAAGTAATTCATTGTTGTTTAAGCTATCTTGGCGCTCTATTAAGGTATCGTTTTTAAATTCAGATGTTGCATATTCTTGTTCTTCTTCACTATCTGAATTTATAGCATGTGTAGTAGAAAATATTAAAAAATTTCCTAATAAAACAATTGCTAAACATAATTTTATATTCATTATTTGGACCTATTTTTTACAATTAATTAATATAAATGTTTATCAATTTTAATAATGAAAGTCAATAATAAATTTATTTAATTGACAATTATTCATTATATTGTTGTCAATTAAATATTTTTACATAATAATTTATTTTTTATGATGAGGCTTGCTGATACGGATGCTGGTTTTTTTGAGGAGTTTTTGTGTGTTTGTTTAGCTTAATATTATTTTGTTGTTTGGTGTCATTAATAAAAAGCTCTTCATCGGAGGATTCTTCACCTGAGGTCGAATCTGGATTATAATCAGAAATTTCTTCTTCGGAAGGCATTTCTTTAAAATCTGTATCTATACTATGCGCAGCTTCATATACTAAAAAATTCTCTATTAAAAAAAGTAATAAATATAATTTTACCTTCATGATGTTTCCTCGCGCAGATAGTAATATTTTGGATCGTTTAAAGTGTTTTGTGTATTTTTATATTGATAATACTTCTAAAGCGATTTGGCAGAAAATAGCAACTAAAAAGATCGTAGGATTGAAGTGAATATACTGATTTGGTTAGTTTAGAATGTAAGTTAAAAAAAATAGATTTTTTCGAAACTCTACTACTGTAGTCGATTGATGCGTCGTTTTGGTACTCAGATCCTTATGTATGAAGAATACACTCCGTTCTTCTGTGTAGAGCTTCTATCACTCGACTCACATTAGGGAGTTTCATAAAAAGTCTAATGACAATAGAGGAAAATTTGTTGAGAATTTGCCTCTATTGTTTCTGTGAGTTATTAATGTAGGTTTTTTTGCTTTAATTAAAGTAATAAGTCATTTGAGTCTTTGTATCTATGCAACAAAATCGAAGATTCTTTTATTTCAACAAAAATGCCTTCAGGGATAGTAAACTTATAATCAGAGGTCATATTATTAGGTCCCCATGTATAGGGAAGATATACAACCATTTTCCCATCTTCAACGCGTAGTAAGATGGATGGGTTGATACGTAAAGAAGGTTGTGGTTTGTTTTTTGCGTTGATAATGAGGATGTTTTCATATTCTGGTAAAGAAATTCTTGTAATATCAATTACATCAACACCATTAACTAAAGTAAAGCTAACGTCTGAAAAAGTAAGATGATAATCATTACCTTGAATGTTGAATTCAGGTTTCGTAGCCATAAGGGGTGTTGTGCAAAGAATAGAAATAAGGAACAGGATTTTTTTTATAATATCTCCTAAGAATGAATATTGTTTGTAATCAGAAACTAAACACTTCATGAATTATTAAATAATGAGTGTTAAATTTATGTAAGGTACATAATTAGCATATTATAACAAATAGGCAACGAATTTTTACATAATATATTTAGTTGAATATGTTTCAAGAATAAAACTATATTGGATGTTGAATGTGGCTGTCTTCTCCTGATATGGACTGTCCACCATCAATAATGAAGTTTTGACCTGTAATGTTGTGGGCGTTAGGTGATATTAGAAATTCTGCCATATGCGCAATATCATTGGGACTTACGAATCGTCCAAGGGGGATTGGTGCTATTTTTTGGATGAGTTCATCGGACGTTAAAGTCTTTGAGTCATATATTTTGCCAGGGCTTATGGCATTAATTGTAATGTTATAAGGGGCACATTCAAGGGCTGCTGTTCGCATGAAGCCATTTAATCCTGCTTTAGCGCTCGCATAAGCGGCCATATAAGGTAAACCAATTTGTTCGCCGGCAATAGAAGAGATAAAAATAATGCGGCCTGATCGTTGCTTTTTCATAAAAGGCAAACAAGCTTGTGTGAGAAGAAAGGGGGCAGTGAGACTTACATCAATTGTTTCTTTCCATTCATCAATGGTAAGGTCTTCAATTTTTTTCCAAGGATATAGAGCTACATTTTGGATGAGTGCATCTATGTGATGAAAGCGCTCAAATGTTTTGTTGATAGCGGATTTAATATCTTCGCTTGAATGCATGTCAGTCACGCAATAATCAATTTCTGTATGATCTGTTTTGTTCAAATGTTGGATTATGTTTTGTAGTTTTTTCTGATCACGACCCAGAAGCATTAATTTTATGCCTTCTTTTTGAGCTAAAAGATGCGCACAGGATTTACCAATCATGCTTGTAGCGCCTGCAATTATAATAACTTTATGGGTCATGATTCAAATCTTTATTTACTGTTAATTATCATAGTACACGACACTTTTTTAATTTGATCTAAGGTATTGATTTTTTATAAGAAAACATAGTACAGACAAGATACAAAAAAAGGAGCTGTACAATGATAAAAATGAATACCTTAGATCAAGCAATAAATAATCACTTC